>URKO01000113.1 GCA_900548415.1 uncultured Porphyromonas sp. | reverse complement strand
GCTAGAAACAGTAGCACTACTAGAACCTCTCTAACCTCTAATCTCTAAAGTCTAATCTCTCTCCTCACTAATTGCTATCTTTGTATGCATAACGACTGATGACACTATGGATACAAGAAGACAACAGAAGATAGCACGACTGATACAGAAGGAGATGGGAGAGATCTTTCGCCCACTGACGCAGCAACTGCGAGGGGTGCTCGTGAGCGTCACCCTAGTGCGTGTCACCTCCGACCTGAGCAGAGCTCATATTTACCTGAGTATCTTCCCCTCGGAGCGTGCTGACGAACTACTTAAGTACATACAGGACAACGCTGGTAGCTACCGCTACGAGCTGGGACAGCGCACGGGCAAGCAGCTACGAGTCATCCCCGAGATGGAGTACCATATAGATGACTCGCTAGACTATCTGGAGCGCATCGACAAGCTTCTTGAGCAATAGCTTACGCTCTCTAGCTCACTTTTTCGCTAGCTCCACACGATGCGTCTGCCCTTCTTTATCGCTTGGCGATACCTCTTTGCCCACAAGAAGCTGGGTGCTATCAATATAGTCACCCGCGTGAGCGTGCTGGCCATCGCCGTGGTATCGATGACGATGATCTGCGTGCTATCCATCTACAATGGGTACGAGCAGATGATCCTCGACAAGGTGGTCGGGCTGGACCCACAGCTACTGATCACGAAGGGGGACGAAGCGCCCTTTGACCAAGGCGTGGTGACCCAAGAGATCGGATCGATAAAGGGGATCGGATCGATCGCTCCGCTGGTATGGGGTGAGGGTCTGGTAAGTCGTACGGAGGGCGAGAGCTTCTCTGCGGCGCATCTATATGGTGTAGATAGTGCCTATCTGCGCATCTCTAATATGGATCGATACCTGTACAGTGGCGACATAGCGATACATCCTGGGCAATACAATCTGGGTGCCTCGATAGCCATCAACCTCAATGCGATAGCGCACGACACGGATCCACTCATCATCACGCTCCCCAAGCGCAAGGGATACATCAACCCGATCATGCCGATGACTTCGCTGAGACGCTCGCAGGGTGTACCCGTGTCGGTGCTTTTTACCGACAATGTGGTCTACGACAACTCGATCTTCATACCGCTCTCTGAGCTACGTTCACTGCTGATGCTTGACGAAAACCAAGCGCATGGTCTAGCTCTAAAGCTGGATGAGGGCGCAGACGAGGGGGCTATCCAAAAAGCGATCGCGACGAAGCTGGGTGAGGAGTACCTCGTCCGCAACCGCGCTGAGCAACAGCCGCATTTGATGCGTCTCGTGGCTATCGAAAAGTGGATCACGTCGCTCATCTTTGCCTTTATCCTCTTACTAGCAGCCTACAATGTGATGGCTAGTATCTCGATGCTTCTCATATCAAAGCAGGAGGATATAGCGATCCTGCACGCACTCGGCGAGACGCCACGGGAGATCAGACGCACCTTCCAGCTGGAGGGACTGATGGTGACACTCATCGGTGCCGTCGGTGGTATAGCTGTCGGGATCGTCCTCTGCTCGCTACAGATGCACTTTGGGTGGCTCACGATCGATCTAGCTTTGGAGTCGCAGCCTTATCCAGTAGCTGTACGACTGACGGATCTACTCGTGGTGCTTGTACTGGTCTTTGCCGTTGGGTACCTAGCGGCTGTCTATCCCGTACGCAAGTTGATCGCTCACCGCAACGCTTCACACTAATACTATGACAAACCAAGCTAATACTCCTGGGCTACTGCCTGACGTACCTGAGTACACGGCTCAGATCATACATCTATGGATCGCCGAGGAGAGTATACGTATCCTCACGCAACAGCACCAACCACTGGAGCTACTCCAGCAACATCTGATGCAGTCCGATCCACTCAGACAAAGGCTGATGAAAGAGCTACTCAGCGAGGAATCTGTCGCGCAGATCCTCAGCGGTCAGCACGCTCCCGTCACGAAGCAGCTGCTTGCGGAATGCGAGGCGATACACAAGAAGGTGAGCCAAGATGAGCGCAACATCGTCTACCAAGGGTGCTACATACTAGTCCTACCGACGATCGTCGCCTTTAGAGCAAAAGATCCACACGCCAAGGAGATGGGCGAGATAGAGATCCTCTGCACGATACTCTACAACGCCACCATGCAGGGACTCATAGGGAGCAGCACGGCAGGAGCAGAGCACTCCCCTACCGACACGCGTGTCTACCAGCAGATCAGTGCCCTCTTTGCCCTACTTGATCAGGAGTACCATCGCAAGCATCACAAGGAGGAGTCACAAGCGAAGCCACAGTCATGAGCAGAGGTCGTATCATCTTACTCGGTGCCTCGGGACAGCTAGGGCGCAGTATCACACGAGAGCTAGCAGAGCGGGGTAATCCCTACGAACTGGTCAGCTACACACATGAGCAGCTCGACTACACCGACACAGAGTCTCTATCCCGAGCGATCAAGCTCTGGGAAGAGCAATCTGTCGCTTACGACTGGACGATGGTGGTCAACTGCGCTGCCTTCACACAGGTAGATCTAGCCGAAGATCCGGTACACTATCGAGACCTCTTGGCACTCAATGCACTACTTCCGGCACAGCTGGCAGAGAGCCGTCTACCGATCATACAGATTAGCACAGACTATGTCTTCGATGGGAAGCAGGGTACGCCCTATCATGAGGAGGATAGTACCAATCCGCAGAGTCTCTATGGTCGCACCAAGCGTCAGGGAGAGCTGGCACTCCTGATGCACCCGACGCATCCCACTGAGCAGCATCTAGTCATTCGCACGCAGTGGCTCTGGGCTCCGTGGGGACACAACTTCGTTCGCACCATGCTACGGCTGGCTCGTGAGGGGAAGCCGCTACGTGTCGTCAACGATCAGATCGGTTCGCCCACATCGGCACCTTCGCTGGCACGAGCTATCTGCGAGATCGTCGCTTGCTACGATACGGAGCGCACCTTTCGCACGCCCCTACTCCACTATGCCGACCGAGGTATCTGCTCGTGGTACGACTTGGCCCATGAGGCGATTGCCACGCATCTGCCTGAGTACGACTTGTCGCAACTGACTCCGATCTCTACGGCTGAGTACCCCACGGCTGCCGAGCGTCCCGCTTACAGCGTGCTGGCGACCGATAGGATAACAGCTTGCTACGGCATCACGCCTCCTCAGTGGCAAGATGAACTACAGATAGCTATAGACTAAATGTGCGCTAAGGTAGAGGATCAAAGGCTAAATAGTCACATTCTGCGGCTCACGATCCCCAACATCATCTCCAATATCACCGTCCCGCTGCTCTCGCTCATTGATGTAGGGCTGGCGGGGCACATGGCTCACCCCGAAGCTATCGGCTCAGTCACCGTGGCGGCTACCATCACCAACACGATCTACTGGCTCTTTGGCTTCATACGACTAGGTACGACAGGACTTGTCGCTCAGGCTTACGGCCGGCAAGACAGCTCTGACATCAATCGTCAGCTGGCTCGTGGTATCACGATGGCACTCCTCTGCACGATCGTCGTACTGATCATATCCCCCTTTGCCACCCTCCTGAGCGGTGTCGTCACAGGCGGTGCTGCCGAGCGACTAGGTGCAGAGGCTGAGCAATATATCCAGATCATCTTCTCGGCAGCCCCTGCTGTCATGATGATCTATGCGCTGAATGGATGGTTCATCGGTATGCAAAACACCCGCATCCCCATGATTGCCTCGATGAGCGCACTGGTGGTCAACTTCCTCGTATCCTATACGCTCGTCGTCCACTATCAGATGGGTGTCGAGGGACTCGCTATCGGCACCTGCGTAGCACAATATAGCCAGGCACTCCTACTACTCACCACCCTACTCATTAGGTATCGCTATCTCGTGCGTCATCTGAGGCTCAGCCACTTCACCGATACGAAGGGTTACGGACGCTACCTCATCCTCGGACGCGATCTGATGCTCCGCTCCTTGCTACTCAGCAGTATCACGCTCTTCTTTACATACGCCGGTGTGCGTGAGGGTGCGATCGCTGTGGGAGCGAATACGTTGCTAATGCAGTTCTTCAGCATCTTCAGTTACTTTATGGATGGCTTTGCCTATGCCGGTGAGTCGCTCTCAGGGCGCTTCTACGGCGCGGGGCGTATAGACCTACTCAATGCAGTGATAAGTCGTCTCTTTGCCATAGGCATCGTCCTGTCACTCCTCGCTGCGCTCCTCTTTGCACTTTATCCCGATGGCTTACTACGCTTCTTGAGTAGCCACGACGAGATCATCGCTTACGCCAGGCAGTACCATCTCTGGGCAGCACTGATCCCGCTAGTAGGCTTCGGTGCTTTCCTCTGGGATGGTATCTACGCAGGCACGACCCGCTCGGCAGGTCTCAAGTGGTCTATGATCGGATCGAGTATTGTCTTCTTTGCGCTCTACTATCTGCTCTATAACTCACTCGGCATGAACGCCTTGTGGATCGCTTTCGACAGCTATCTACTGGTACGTACAGCGATCCTCACGGCGATCTGGTATCAGCGTCCGCTGAGGGATGCTACTACCTGACTCTCTTATTATGATGTCTCCGATTCTGTAGCCATAGCAATCGAGGCGAAGCTTTCATTTTGTCTTCTTTAAGACGGATCTGTATCTGACAAAACGTGCCATCCTCGTAACTCTTTATGGAGGCCCCCAAGAAGTCTCCATGAGCATTATAGGCGTTGACGACACCATCTGTATAGGTGTAGTTTAGACCAAATCCATTAGCCTTTAGATAGGACTTAAATGCCTCAGACTTCAAGTCGTCTTCGCCCGATATACATAGTAGCTGCATATTGATGAAGGGAACACCATTGGGAGCCTCACAGATGTAGTTGACCCACCGAATATTAGTCTTGGAGACTTTGTCCTCAAGCGTCTCGAAGTCTAGCGAAGTATCAGACGAATATTCTGGAGCATAGTGGCGTAGCCCTAAAGCCGTCTCGAAAGCTTTTATACTAGTTACATCTTTCTTGCGAAAGGCCTCTACGGATGGGAAGTCTACTGCATCAGGTATGATCTCATGCTCAACATCCATCGGAGCCTCTGGTGATGCTAAGGCGAACTCTATGTACATAGTCGCTTGTAGCTCTGGATAGGCGTCATCCATTAGGAAGACAGTCAGTTGAGGATTGCTCTCGTGAGTGCCTCGGAGTACGGGGAA
>URKO01000112.1 GCA_900548415.1 uncultured Porphyromonas sp. | reverse complement strand
AAGTACAGCTCTAGTCTATTGTTAAGGTGTGAGCTTAGTGAAGTGACAGATTAGAGGCGATTAGCGGCGCTGCTTCTGCTGCTCTTTTTGCTGCGCCTCTCGCTCTTTGAGCTTGCGACGACGCTCCTCCTCGAGTGCTTTGAGACGTTTCTGACGCTCTTTCTCCTGCTGGCGCAGCTGCTCCTTGCGTGCTTTCTTCTGAGCACGACGCTCTGCCTCCACACGCTTGATCTGCTCCTGACGCAGTTGCTCCTGGCGACGCTGCTCTTCACGGCGAGCCTTGAGCTCGGCATCGCGCTGGCGCTGACGCTCCTTGAGTTGCTCCTCACGCTCACGCTTCGCCTGACGCTCTTGTGCTTTGCGCTCGCGCTCCATCTGCTTTAAGTCTTCAGGAGTCACTTGTCGTGCCTTTTGGATCGTGGTGCGCTGATCCTCTACGGGCATCGTCTCCTCTGGCTTTTGCAGTAAGCTGTCCAGCTGCAGCTCCACCGCAGGCAGAGCAATTTGTGAGCGATCTATCTCGAAGGTGATCGGCTTGTCGATGGCTGGCATGGCGGGCGAAGCAACCGTATCACTCTTCACGGGCTTCTCTTCTTGCAAACCTGTGAGGAGGAGCCAGCGATCTATGAGATAGTGCGCTGCGGGGTAAAGCTCGAGCAAGCTATCAGCCACGAAGGTCATGTAGTCGCCGATGCTCTTGGCACCCGTAGCGACCTGACGATAGTTGTCATCGGTCATGACGAGCAGCAGTGCCGAACTGTCCAAAGCGGAGAGATAGCCCTCAGGACTATAAGCCCGAGTCACGTATTGCCATGCGACAGTAGCCGATGGGAGGTCGCTGATGGTCAGGAGGGTCTCATGCTCCGAGGGGGCGAAAGCTACGGGAAGGATATAGTCGGTAAACTGAGCGTAGTTGAAGCTCTCGACGGCGAAGCGCAGAGAGCGCTCCAAAGCGTCACCTCGCTGTGGCACGATAAGCAGAGCCTGGTACTTGTCGCTACGCTTTCCAATGGTAAAAGGTTGCTCCGCCAATGTTCCCGCGACACTATCCTGCGAAGCAATGCGCAGATCCCAAGCCATGCCTTGGTAGCCACCCTGAGCGATGTGCGCTCCACGCAACAGACGCTGGAGCATCTCCTGAGCGAGGACGGCGACCTCCTCTTTAGGATAAGATGTGGTGAGCGACTCAAGCCCCTTTCTAAAGGCGGCTTCGTCACCCTGCAAGACATAGCTGAGCGCATTGACAAAGGCAAACTGCGGCAAGGTCTCGGAGAGCGGATAGGACTCCGCCGTCTCACGATACAGTCGCTGCACCTCTCGTGATCGGCCGGCTAAGTAGGCGTTGAAGGCTTGGTCGTAAAGTCTCTCATCAGCCCCGATGTTGGCGCGTAGCTTGGCTATGTAGTTAGGATCTTGTAGTGTGACGGCAAGTGGGTCTTCGGGCAGTTCGGCGAGCAACCTGCGTCGCCACGGCTCAGCTAGGTCTGCCCGCTCTAGTCGCTGATAGAGCATGTAGAGCGTGTAGTATATGGAGGCTCTGTCGGCGTACTCGGGGTAGCGTCTGAGCAGGTCTTCGTAGCTCTTGACCGCCTCTTCGAAGCGCTCCATCTGTTCGTTAAACGCTTTGCCCATACCGACCAGTGCCGTCTGGATAATCTCATCCGAAGCAGCGATCTGCTCAGGCGTGGTGGGGAGCTTGGAGAGGTAATACTCCCTCTGGAGGGGATCTTGGTCTGCGGGCAAGCTATCAGTGTCCGAGGTGAGGCTATCCGTAGGAGATGCCACCGAAGACAATGAGTCTGCGGGCACTTCGCCAGTCTCACCCATCTGAGCTGTGGGGTCGCTCGCATCAAAGGAGATCTGCTTATTACGTCTCCGCCAATCGTCCGCCAGTGGACGCTTGCCCCACTTGCGCTCGAAGAGGTCCTTACCCTGAGCCACCAGCGTAGGATTGTAGAAGTAGCTCTTGCCATTGCCACTACCCGCCATCGGGGGAGGCGTGCCGAGACCGCCAGGACGACCTCCACCAGGCATGTTGATGTCGGCCTGCTGGTTGAGTGCTTCGTTTTGCCCCTGTTGCTCAGCGAGTAGCTCCTGCTTGCGAGCCTCATCCTGCGCCTTCTTGTAAGCGGTAATGAGACTATCCGCATAGGCCAAACGCTCCGCCTCTGGGAGTGCAGCGATACGCCGTAGGCTGTCCTGCTCGTAGACTTGCTGCGCAAAGGAGACTAGCTGGTCTAGGTCGGCCGAGAGCTTGGTCACAGCCTCGTAGCGTGGATGGCTTTTCTCAATAACACCCGCTGCGCCAGCGTACGCTTCCTGAGCCTTGAGGTAGTTGTTTTGCGCTAAGTAAATGTCGCCTAAGTGAAGCTGACAAAGCATATAGTCGAAGCTGCGCTGCGTGCTCTGCTCCACGCCATGCGTGAAGGCGGTGACGGCATGTGTCGTGTCGGGCATAGCCAAGTAAAGGCGTCCCTGCGTGAGATATATCTGATCGACGAGCTCTTTGTTCTTATCTCTATGTGCCAAACGCTCTAGACGCTGGATGACTCGTTGCGGATTGCCCTGCGCCTCGATCTCTAGGCGACGCATCGTGGCGGCAAACTCCAGCGGATAAGGTGGTGCCAGACGTATCACACGCCCGAAAGCTTGTGAGGCGTCGCTCCAGCGACCTTCATTGCTGTAAAGCTGCCCTAGGAGATAGTACAGTCTAGCTCGCTGAGCTTTGATCGGCTTGCGATCAATCGTCTGCTGCAGGTAAGAGATGGCTGAGAGCGTGTCGCCCTGCTTGAGAGCTAGCTCCGTCTCCGCTAGCGGATAGATCTTACTGCGACTTTTGTAGATGCCATCTTCGGGTAGGTTGCTCAGTATCTCGTTCGCCTCGCCTACCCAACCTAGAGCAAGGTAGCAGCGAGCCTGCCAGATGCGCGCTTCATCCCGCACCTTATCCTCCGTACTGTAGAGCCGCGTCATATAGGAGAAGGTCGCCAGCGCCTCCATGAAGTGACCGCCGTAAAACTGCGCCTCCCCGACCATCATCCAAGCATTGTGCAGGAAGGGGTTGTACTCCATCTTGTTGTAGAAAGCCTTCTTCTTCGGATTGCGCAGGAGGTCTTCTCGCGAAATCTTCGGCTTCGTGCGGATTGAGTGCTCACGGATCGCCTTTTGTCCCTTCTCGATCGCTTTGCCTAGCGAACCGCCCACTTCTGTCTCCTCTGATGACTCCGCCCCGGCTGTGCGTGTGATAGGATCGGGTACCAGTAGCTCGGTGTAGCTCTCTGACAGGTCTTGGTAGAGAGACTTGTACCCCTCGTTAAAAGCTAACTGACCGTTGTGATAGACGTTGTAGCGTGTGGTCAGATTGTGGTAAAAGCGCGAAGCACTATCATTGCGCTTGGTACTACAGCCCACGGCACTGCCCAAGACGCACAGCAAAGCTACCACTACGCCTAGACAATGCTTAGTGCGCAGTGGTAGCTTACCACGATAAGATCTGTCTCTGTCTGCCACGCTTACTATTAAGTTCTAATCCTTAGGGAGAGCGTCTATGCTCCTATCCCCTACTCTCACAAACGTATCAGACCTTATATATATTGTACTATGCGCCTACGGCGTGACCAACTGCAAGATCTCAGGCGGGAGCAAGATGCCACGCATCGAGAGACTCTTGAGCCACCCCTCATAGTCGGTCTCGAGGAGCGTCTCGGCCACCTCGCGGAGCATCGCTAGCTCCGCATCGGTGTAGCTCTCTATAGGACGGTGCGCCAAGACGTCCAGCTCCTCATCGTCGTAGTAGACGATCCGAGGGGCGCGTCTTATCGCTTTCTCAGCCTCGGAGCAAGAGTCCGTACAGCTAGCACAAGCGGTCGCATCATCAGCACAGCGACTCGTTTCGGACTCGTCAGAGAGTGACTTTCTCAGTTCACGCTCCACCTCGCCGAGGGCAGAGCCTAGAGGAGTCTCCCCAGTCGTCTGCGAGCTTTGCTGTGAAGCGTCGTTCGTGCCACGAGACTTCTGTCGCTCCGACCAGCGGACGAGCAGATGCACGATCAGTCCTATCGCTATGGATAGAAAAAAGATCTCTAGAGCCTCCATAGCTCAGCTTCAAAAGGCACTAGCAGGTGGGTAGCACCATCTTGTCGATACGCTCCTTGTGACGACCGCCCTCAAAGGGGGTGTCAAGGAACGCATGCAGACAGCGCTCAGCCTCCGCAGTCTCTATGAAGCGTGCCGGCATGACCAGCACATTAGCATCATTGTGCGCCCGGATGAGCTTAGCAATATCCTCGTTCCAAGCGAGCCCTGCACGGATGACGTTATACTTATTAAGCGTCATAGCCATGCCATTGCCCGTACCGCAGATAGCAATACCACGATCTACCGTACCCATCTGTACCGCAAAAGCAAGCTGATGCGCATAGTCTGGATAGTCACAGCGCTCCTCCGAATGAGTACCGTAGTCGACACACTCGATCTGCATGGCGGCGAGCCACTCTTTGACCTGCTCTTTGAGCTGATAGCCGGCGTGGTCTGAGCAAATACCTAGTTTCATAAGACTATATCTCTATATCGTTGCGATTAATCCTCATCCTTCATAGGAGACTCAGGAAGTACGAAGTCCACGAAGCAAAGCCCTGCTAGTGCCGTACCATAGCGCTTGGTCACCGTGATACCCTCCGTGATGAAGTTGAGCTCACCGAGGTAGTACTGACTGTATGTGTTCTGGTGCAGATCGTTGATGACACGTATCAGACGCGACTCTAGCTCCTCGATACGGTAGCGACCACTCACCTCGCAGACGAGGCCACCAGCCTTCTCGTCGAAGTTCTCATCCTTGTACATCCAAGCGTAGACAACACCGGCGCTGACGAACTCATCTTGGATACCGTGCGAGACAGACATAATCGTCTTGAGCTCTGAGCCAAAAGGCGGCATATCCACCTCATCGGGCGATACAAGTCGAGCCGTAGCGGGTAGGACGGAGGAGTAGACCATTATATTATAGTCAGCGATGCCCGCATCGTAGAGTGCCATGTGGTAAGAGCCAGCATGCTTCTCAAGGTCAGACTCACCGCTACCTTTTGTCGTAAAGAATGTATTGGGGATCAAGTTCCCGTAGTACTTGTTGCTCATCGTGATAGTTATTTATGAGTTAGGGAATATCTAATTTGCGTGGGCAAATATACG
>URKO01000111.1 GCA_900548415.1 uncultured Porphyromonas sp. | reverse complement strand
GAGGGTACTGAGGTGAGGACAGGATTGAATCGTCTGTCTTGGCTCACTTCTTGTGCTGTGAGGTGAGAGGTTAGCGACCCCAAGGCTAGGAATAGGAGGGCGGTTATGCGTAGATTGCGAAGTTTCATAGAGTCTATTGATTTACTGAACTAACGGCAGAGGAAGGCTGTTTATTGTATTACTTATTGTTAGACCGATACGATGCCCCAGGAGGATCGGTCGAGGTTGCGGTAGTTGATCGCCTCGCTGATATGCTTGAGCGAGATCTGCTCAGAGCCATCGAGGTCGGCAATGGTGCGGGCCACCTTGAGGATGCGGTCGTACGCTCTCGCAGAGAGGTCGCGCTGTATCATCGCCTGGCGAAGAATCTTCATAGCGTCGCCCTCGACGTAGGCGAACTGCTTCATCAAGCGTGGGGTCATCTGTGCATTGCAATGGATGCCTGGGTAGGGAGCGAAGCGCTGGAGCTGTATCTCTCTCGCCTTGATGACCCGCTCGCGAATTGCAGCACTGCTCTCGGAAGGGCGACGGTCGGAGAGCGAGTCAAAGTCTACGGGACGAGTCTCGATCTGTATGTCTATGCGGTCTAAGAGAGGCCCGGAGAGCTTTTGCAAATACTTAGCGGGTGCACCAGGAGGGCAGGTACACTCGCGGTTGGGATCGTTGTAGTATCCACAAGGACAAGGGTTCATTGCAGCTACCAGCATGAAGGAGGCGGGATAGCTGAAGGTCGCCTTGGCACGAGAGATGGTGATGGTGCGGTCTTCGAGCGGCTGACGTAGCAGCTCTAGGGCTACACGATTGAACTCGGCCAGCTCGTCAAGGAAGAGCACCCCGTTGTGTGCCAAGCTCACCTCGCCTGGACGTGGGGTCGTACCGCCTCCAACAAGTGCTACATTGGAGATGGTATGGTGTGGCGAACGGAAGGGGCGGCTCTTCATCAGGGATACATCTCCCTTGAGGGCACCCGCTACGGAGTATATCTTGGTCGTTTCGAGTGCTTCGTGGAGGGTGAGCGGCGGGAGGATCGTGGGGAGACGCTTGGCGACCATTGACTTACCCGATCCAGGCGAGCCGATCATAATAATGTTGTGTCCACCTGCGGCGGCGACCTCCATAGCTCGGACCAGGGCGGGCTGCCCCTTGACCTCGCTGAAGTCTACCGAAGAGACGCACTGCTGCTGGGCAAACTCCTCGCGGGTGTTGACCACCGTCGGCTCTAGTTTGGCTCTGCCTGCGAGGAAGTCTATGACCTCTCTGAGCGACTCGACGCCGTAGACCTCTAGGTCGTTGACGACGGCAGCTTCGCGGGCGTTTTCTTTTGGCACGATGACTCCTTTGAACTTCTGCTCTCGCGCCATGATGGCCATCGGGAGTATTCCTTTGACAGGTTGTAAGGTGCCATCGAGAGATAGTTCGCCAGCCATCACATAGTCTGCCAGAGGCTCATCGGGAATGATCTCATTGGCAGCAAGGAGTGCCACGGCAATGGGGAGGTCAAAGACGGTCCCCTCCTTGCGCACATCGCCTGGGCTTAGGTTGATGACCGTATTATGGCTCTTAGGGTGCGCGCCACTGGAGTCGCAGGCTGTGTAGACACGCGAGAGCGACTCCCGCACGGCGGCATCGGGCAGTCCTACCATGCTGATGCTAAATCCCTTGGAGACGCTGAGCTCCACAGTGACGAGGAGTGCATCGAGGCTGACCAGGGCTGAGGAATAGGTCTTGACGAGCTTACTCATTGTATTGGAAATAAGAGATAGAGTCCACGACTAGCGTGTGGTTACTGTCGGTACGGTAGTGCATCACGCCAGCCTGTCTGTCTGGAGCTAAAGATCTGTAGAGCTGCACACGGAGAGGCTCGGGCGCATCAATGATATAGTTGTATGCGCCTAGGCGATTGGCTATCTGAGCTAGCGAGTCCACGTTTCCGAGGGGCAGGAGCAACGTGATCGACTGCTGAGAGCCTTGCGGTATGCGTACCTTTCGCCACTCGATATCTGCGCCGTAGAGGATGCGCCCCTGCGGATAGCTGGAGGCTTGCCATGTGATTGTGTCCTGCTTATTGATAGCGCGTAGGGTGGGGGACCCCTTTTGTGCAGTGGACGGAGGGGTGACGACAAACTGATAGATCTCAGGCGTGAAGAGTGCTGAGTCTATGGTGCCATCGATGAGTGCTAAACGGAACTGCGACAGGCCGTCTTCGTAGAGAGACATGATCTCTAGTGCCCAGTCCATCTGCGCGGCATAGCGTTTCAGCTCCTTCTCCTTGAGGTTTGATGCAAAGGCGATGAACTCCTGCATCACCAGCTTCGCCTCTTTATTGGCGTTGTCGAAGTCGTTGTCAGCGACCGCCTTGTCGTAGGTACGTAGGAGCGGGGTCGCTTTCTTTAGGAAAGCTTTGTAGCCCGTTCTCTTAGCTTCGTCCTGGTCGTAGCAGTTGTGCGGTGAGGCGACCTCTAGGTGAAAGCGCACCTTGCTCTGGCTCTGCAGGTCTAGCGGGTAATACTGCTCGAAGGAACCCACGACGAGGTACGCCTCATAGATAGAGTCCCGGTCGAAGGTGTAGGAAAAAGCTTCCCCGACCTTGGTAAAGGTGAGCGTGTCAATCTGCGCTCCGCCACTCTGTAGCGTGTAGAGGAGCGCTGTGTAGCCCGTGTTGTCCGCCTTGCCGCTGTCGATCTCAATCTTTACCTGACCACCACCACAAGATGCGAGTAGGAGCAGGCAGGTGAGGGCCGGCAATAGTATGCTAAAGGGGTGGAGCAGTCGTCTCATAGGGAGTGTAGTTTAGTTAGACTGAGTAGCATCTTGTCTTTGTTTCATCCAGCGCTCGATGATCTCGGCGATCTCTTGCAGTTGCTCTCGCGAGGTGCTGGTGGCTCCGCACACACCGATAGACTCCTCGTGTGAGGGAACTAAGTCGTAGGTTAGTTCGGAGGGATAGGTGATGAAGGTCGTATTCGGGTTGACCTCGAGGCAGTTCTGATAGAGGACACGTCCGTTGGAGCTCTTCTGATCGGAGACAAAGAAGATGCGATCGTGGCTCTCGGCAAAGGCTCTGATGTTGGGAATGCGGTGCGCCACCTGCTGGCAGATGGTGTTGTGATAAATGAGCGTTGCAGAGTCACTCAGACGGCTCTTAATGAGCGAAAGCATCTCCTCGAGCTGATCCTCCTGCATGGTAGTCTGCGAAAAGAGCTCGACAGAGCGAGAGAAGTCGATCAAGTCTAAGTCTTTAGGCTCTCGCACCACAATCGCCTTGCCATCTGTCTGCCCGACCAGTCCATTGACCTCTGCATGACCAGGCTTGCCGAAGATGACAATCTGCGTATCATCCTCCGCATGCTGAAGATACGCTTGCCTCACCTTCTGCTGTAGTCTCAGCACGACAGGGCAAGTCGCATCAACCACTTCTATGCCATGCTCTGCAGCGTAAGTGTAAGAGGCGGGTGGCTCACCGTGAGCTCGGTATAGTACCCGTGCATTGCTCAGACGGCTAAACTGCTCGTGATCTATCGTATGCATGCCGAGAGACTCCAGCCGATCTACCTGAGCACGATTGTGGACGATGTCGCCTAGACAGTAGAGAGGCTCGTTACGCTCTTGGCGCAAGATCTCCTCCGCACGAGAGACCGCCTTGATGACGCCAAAGCAGAAGCCCGACTCGGGGTCTATCTCGACACGTCCTATCTGATTATTCGCCTTCACCCTTATCTACTTCTGCGCTCTCTCTGTCGTGCTAGAGCTAGAGCCATGGCAGCCTGCTCCTCTATAGAGAGTACACTATTATCTATGACTACCGCATCTTCAGCTTGGCGGAGCGGATTGATCGCTCTGTGTGAGTCTCGGTAGTCGCGATCCTTTAGATCGGCAGAGACCATCTCCATCGTTGTCGTCTGGTCGCCTTTGCCACGTAGCTCATCGTAGCGACGCTGTGCACGCACCTCTGGCGTTGCTGTGAGAAAGATCTTGAACTCAGCCTCTGGGAAGACAACCGTCCCAATATCTCGACCATCCATCACGATACCGCCCGCCTCGCCCAGACGCTGCTGCTGAGCCACGAGCATCGTGCGTACGAAGTCATAGCTCGCCACGACACTGGCTGGACGAGACACCTCTAGCGTGCGGATCTCAGACTCCACATCCTCACCGTTGAGGAGCGTGTGTCCCGTCTGAGGGTCAAAGGTCACCTGCACACCCTCCAGCTCCTGACGTAGCTTATCTAGGTCAAAGTGCTCACCATCCCATAGCCCACGGCGCATCGCAAAGAGAGCCACGGCACGATACATCGCACCGCTATCCACGTAGGTGTAGCTCAGGTCCTTGGCGAGTGCACGCGCTAGCGTACTCTTGCCGCAGGCGCTGTATCCATCGATCGCTATCTGTATCTGCTTAGTAGACATACTTGTCATTGCCAAAGGTTGTGGAGAATGAAAACATCAGCCCCAACATCTGTGGGGTATAATAGGTTGCGCCGAGTGCTAGGCGGTAGTGCCTCTGGTTAAAGCCCACACCAGCCGACAGGCCACTCAGGCTCTTAGCTCCTCGCTCCGAGAGATCCACCGCTTGCTTTGCGTTGTACCCGATGCCGACCCAAAACTGCTCAGACGGGACAAACTCCACGCCACCCGCTAAGTGACTCGCTACACGGATACCCGTCGACCGTCCCGCTCCCCAGGTCTGTATATTATAAGGTGTCAGACCATGTAGCGTGAGGTGAAAGCGTATCGGAGCATGCGCCAGTCGCTGCGACATGCCGAGACGCACGTCCCACTGTGGCATACGACGCGAGAGTCCGTAGCTCTTGAGCATACCGCCCACATTAGAGATGGTCATACCTAGCGATGTGCCCCAGTCGGAGCGGTAGTAGCTCAGCCCTGCGTCGGCTATGAGGGCAAAAGCAGAGTAATGCTCGATCTGCCCATAGAGCATCTTGAGTGCCAAACCACCACGTAGCTTGTCGGTCAGGTCGTAGCTGTAAAGCCCCGAGAGTGACATCTCCATCGCCTGAAAAGGAGCCGTCGCCACCCCCTGCGTATCATATCCCTGCATCTTACCATAGTAGGTACTGCGCAGAGCGACCGCCCAGGCACCCCGCTCACCGACAGGTAGTCCGTAGAGCGCATTGGCACTGTGCGTGCCTCGCATGTAGTTGAAGTAGGAGAGAAACATTCGTCCCGCCACCTCGTGGCCATAGAGTGCGGGGTT
>URKO01000110.1 GCA_900548415.1 uncultured Porphyromonas sp. | reverse complement strand
ATAGTGTAGCTATGATCCAGGGTTATATGACTGGTCAGCAGCTAGGTCAGCAGTTTATGATGATGGCTATGCAAGGCATGCCAGTAGACTCGATGGAGTTCCTCAAGGGCTTCAAGAAGGGTATCGCCGACACGACCAAGTTCTCTTACTTCGCAGGACAGATCCAGGGTGTCCAGACCGCTATGAGCCTTGCCAAGGAGGGTCTCGACGCTAAGCTCTTTACTCAGTACCTAGAGTATGCACTCAAGGGCGATACGACCAAGATGACAATGGATCAAGAGGCTGCGTACAACTACGTTCAGAACTACTACAATAAGAAGCAGGAGATCGACAACAAGGAGAAGTACGGCAAGAACCTCGAGGAGGGCAAGAAGGCCATCGAGGACTTTGCTAAGCAGGACGGTGTCCTCACGACAAAGTCTGGTCTCGCTTATCGCTACGCTACGAAGGGTACTGGCAAGTCTCCCGTAGACGGTGACAAGGTCAAGGTAACTTACCGTGGTACACTGGTCGATGGCACTGAGTTTGACAAGAGCGAGGAGCCTATCGAGTTCGGAGTCAATCAGGTTATCCCAGGCTGGACGGAGCTTCTTAAGCTGATGAAGGAGGGCGATCAGGTGACCGCTTACATTCCTTACGACCTAGCTTATGGCGCTAATGGCAGTGGATCTTCTATCGAGCCATTCTCCACGCTTATCTTCGATGTGACACTCCTAAAGGTGATCCCCGCAGAGAAGAAGTAATCAGCGCGACGCTCAGTCGCCACGCATGACGACTCAATAGGTTCATGCGTCTGACTAATCTGGACCTACACAGTATCTATCGTTGGCACACGTCGTGCTACTAGATCCTGTGTAGGTCTATTCATAAGAATGGAGGGGCTTATCAATAGTCTCACAATCTTGCTCGCAAGATTGTCCTGACTTTGCAAAAAGGATGAAGCGCAAGGCGCTGAGGGTGAGGTCTGAAGGGAGCATACATCCGTATGTGACCGAAGCCGAATCCGAATCCCGAAAGCAACACAGCGATTCGCCTTTATGCAACAGTCCTCTCTGACGAAACGCACGCCACACCAACTAAGGCCTATGTCTCACTTCGAGTCACATATAGAGCAGATCATCGCCACGCTACGGGACGAGCAGGCACTACGCACACTCACTCCTATTGAGATGCTCGACGATGGTCGCTACACAGCGCTCGACGATGCGCCCCCACGACCACTCATCAACCTCAACAGCAACGACTACCTAGCTCTCCACGACGCTACCTGTCACTTTGCTGGGGAGACCGACCTGACCAACAGCCTAGAGAGGCTCTCAGCGAAGGAGATAGGCTCTACCTCTTCGCGCTTGCTCTCGGGAGATCGTGCGGTGATGCACCAGCTCGAGGGGCTCATCGCTGAGTCGTTGCAGCACGAGGCGGCCTTGCTCTTCAACAGTGGCTACCACGCTAACGTGGGCATTCTCCCAGCACTCAAGCTCCCTGGCATGGTGGTGCTAGCCGACAAGCTGATCCACGCCAGTATGATCGACGGGATACGGCTCTCGGGCTTGCCCTTCGAGCGCTTTCGCCACAACGATGTAACCAATCTCCAGCGTCTCATCGAGAAGCATCACAGCTCCGAGAGCTGCCAGCACATCACCGTCATGGCCGAGAGCATCTACAGCATGGATGGTGATCTGGCTCCATTAGAAGAGTTCGTGGCCCTCAAGAAGCAATACCCCAAGGTAGCACTCTATATAGACGAAGCGCACGCCATCGGAGTTCGTGGAGCGCATGGCTATGGATTGTGCGAAGAGCTAGGCTTACTTCCCGAGATCGATCTTCTTGTCGGCACCTTTGGCAAGGCTCTCGGGTCTATGGGAGCTTATGTCGCTTGCTCTGAGGCGGTACGCACACTACTCATCACACGCTCCCGAAGCCTCATCTACTCGACCATGCTGCCCCCACTCATTATCCAGTGGATACTAGCCGTCTGGCAAGCGCTTCCCACCCTCACCCTGCGCAGAGCGCACCTAGCTGAGCTACAGCAACTACTGACCGATGAGCTAGCCACACTCCCAGACCAACTACTACCCACTCCGCACAGCCACATCATCCCACTCCTCTGCGGGAGTCGTGAGCGAGCCAGAGCTGTCGCACAGGCACTCCACGAGGAGGGTTACTTCATCCGCCCCATCATGTCCCCGACTGTACCTGTCGGCTCCGAGCGTCTGAGGATCTCACTCACCGCTGGGCTGACCTCGTCGGATGTCAAGCGGCTCTGCCAAGTCATCCTAACACACCTTGCCTAGCCCCTATGCAGTACACCTTCCAGCGAAACAGTGACCAGGCTCCCGCCCGCCAACTCATCATATACTTCTGCGGATGGGGCATGACGCCTGCCACGGTCTCACACCTGACCTTGCCTGACCAGTGTGACTTACTCGCGCTGTACGACTATCGGACTCTCGAGCTGAGCGACGACCTCGCAGACTTACCCTGGGACTCCTACCAGGCGGTCACCATCGTATCCTGGTCGCTAGGCGTCTGGGCCGCCGAGCAGGTCGTACCACACTGGTCTATACTACCCAGCGCACGGCGTCTGATAGCGGTCGCCGGCTCGCCCTACCCTATGCACGACCAGTGGGGCATCCCCAGCCAAATATTCATAGGAACACTGGAGGGACTAACCGATGAAAACCGCCAGCGTTTCAATCGCCGTATGTGTGGCGGCAAGCGATACAAGCAGCTCTACGACATTCTCTCCGAGCGGCCCACCACAGAGCTTCGCGACGAACTGCAAGCAGTCTACGACAGCCTAGCGACTTCTGAAGAGCCCGAGACAACGCCCCACACTCGCCTAGCGTGGGATCTGGCGATCATCGGAGAGCGTGATCAGATCTTCCCTGCGAAAAACCTCTCCACGCTATGGGAGGCAGTCAATGTTCCCACCCTACTACTCCCCGACGGGTACCACTACCTCTTTGACCTGTGGCACTCGTGGCGTGAGCTGTGGGCAGACATCAAGTAAGCCAGTGAGTCCTACCATTCATCCACCCCAGCCAGCGTCTATGACCTCTCTCGCCCATCAGTTCGACCGTGCAGCAGCCCACTACAACGAGGCAGCCGAGCCACAGCGACTCGTCATCGATCGGCTCGTGCAGCTACTTGATGAGCATCTACCTAAGGCAAAGCGTCACTTTGCTCATGCCTTTGAGATGGGTACGGGCTCCGGTCTACTGACGGAGCGTATAGATCAGCTCGTAGAGGTCGACCATTGGACCCTCGCCGATCTATCCCCAGCACTCCTAGCTCAGGTTCCTAAACTGAGAGACCCGCACCCCGAGCTACGTGTGGGAGACGCTTCCGAGCTCTCTCTAGAGGGGCTCGGTGTCGATCTCTTTGTCTCCAGTAGCGCCATACAGTGGCTCGCCGACCCATGCGCCTACTTAGCGCGCACCATCCACGAGCTCTCAGCACGGGCTACCGTAGCCGTCAGCACCTTCGGCCCAGACAACCTCCTCGAGCTACGACAGCTCACAGGGCAAGGACTACACTACCCCTCGCTAGCCAACTGGCACAGCACGCTGCAGGAGCTTGGCTACTCCTACGAGATCCATGCGGAGCGACTCGTCATCCCCTTTGCCGATCCCCTAGCTGTACTACAGCATCTGCGCCATACCGGCACCGCACAGCTACCCAACGCCCCCCAGCAGATACACACACCGAGGCAGCTCAGAGACTTTACGAATAAATATATTGCTAACTTTGCAAACGAGTCAGGTCGAGTCACACTCACCTTTCATCCGGTTTATATCATCATCAACAAACAACCTATAATATGAAACGAACTCTATCCCTCTCCTCTCTGCTGATCGTACTAGGCTCGCTCTTAGTGCTTAGCAGCTGTAATCGCGACAAGAAGACGACGCTACAGCTCCACGGGCTCGAGGGCAATCTATCTGGTCTGACAGCCTATCTCTACGATGAGGCTGATCCTAAGACGCCGATCGATAGTATTGTCATCCAGGACACAGTCGCCAGCTTACCTCTAGACAACCTACAGAAAGGGTACCTCTACCTCCTCACTTGTGAGGGTACGCAGCTCAACGCTCAGTTTGTTTACGAGGAGACCTCTCTAGACTACAACCTCAGCGATGGACGCGTCAGTGGCTCTCCCGCCAACGATGCTTGCAACGCCTTCGAGCAAGACATTATGGTCATCATGCAGGCCGACTCTATCGATCGGGCTGCTGGTCAGGAGATAGTCCGTAAGTATGTCTCAGAGCAAAAAAACAACCCCCTCGTACTGCGTGCTATGCAGTATGCTATGTACCTCTTTGACGACCTCTCTGAGTTCCAACAGCCTCTTGAGGAGATGGGCGAAAACGTCAAGCGACTCCCCAGCTATACCTCGCTAAAAGAGCTGATCCAAGGTATGATCAATACGAAAGTCGGCAAGCCCTTTGCAGACTTTTCGGGCATCACTACAGATGGTGAGCAGGTCAAGTTCTCAGACTATGTCGGTCAGGGGCAGTATGCGCTCGTTGACTTCTGGGCCTCTTGGTGTGGTCCTTGCCGTCACGAGATACCCACGCTCATCCAGATGCACAAGAAGTACAAGGACAAGGGTCTGCTCGTACTCGGTGTCGGTGTATGGGAGGATAGCCACGAGACCCATCTACAGGCTGTCAAGGAGCTACAGATCCCCTACCCACAGATCTACGATGAGCAAAACAATCACGCTACCTCACTGTACGGCATCATGGGTATCCCTCAGATTATGCTCATAGGGCCTGACGGAGTCATTATGCAGCGCGATCTTCGCGGAGAGCAGATCGATCAGATACTCAGCGAGATATACAAGTAGTCGACAGACTCTTACGCAAATAAGGTCCGGCAAGACTTGCATATTAAGAAAATTGTCGTACCTTTGTGATCCGGGCGAGTGCCACACGGCCAGCTCCCTGTGAATCCCCCAGGGCTTGACCGCAGCAAGGGTAGCGGGTTGTAGCGGCGCGATGTGGATTGCTCGCCCTTTTGCCTCTTTAGCTCAGTTGGTAGAGCACGTGATTTGTAATCTCGGGGTCGTTGGTTCGAGTCCGACAAGAGGCTCTCTCACAAGGCTAGTCCTAGAGACCATATCTACAATTGACGAGCAGATTGCTAAGCTTAGCAGTCTGCTCGTTTTTTCGTACTCAAATCAAACGACCTCAGAGAGACTGTTGCATAAAGGCGACTCGCTATGTTGCTTTCGGGATTCGGCTCCGGTC
>URKO01000109.1 GCA_900548415.1 uncultured Porphyromonas sp. | reverse complement strand
GAGAAGGGTCTCACCTATGCTTACCGTGACCGTAAGAACAAGAAGCGCTCTTTCCGCGCTCTATGGATACAGCGTATCAATGCTGCTGCACGTCTAGAGGGTATGACCTACTCTACACTGATGGGTGCCCTACACAAGCAGGGGATTGAGATCAATCGTAAGGTCCTCGCTGACCTCGCTATGAACAATCCCGAAGCCTTTAAGTCTATCTGCGAAAAGGCTAGAGGCTAAACAACGGGCTCTAATACAAAGCCTAGGCGCAAGACACAGGACGCACGATGTCTCCTTGATGACATCACGATCTTGAGTCTTGCGTCTAGTCATTAAGCGATTTTCTATCGAGTCGCTATGGCTATGGTCAGCAGACGGCGCCAGCTGTAGCAGACTTAGTGTGGCGACACACTCCTTTCTGTCATCTCACAACACTCTTCAATCCATAATATAGTATGTCAGCTCTTCAAGCAATCTCACCTCTAGATGGTCGCTATGCGAGCAAGACGGCTCCTCTAGCAGCTTATAGCTCCGAGTCGGCACTCATCCGCTACCGTGTACGTATCGAGGTGGAGTACCTCATAGCGCTAACCCAAGCGATACCCGCACTGAGCAAAGCCCTCCCAGAGTCTAAGCAAGAGGCTCTCAGGCAGCTTTACAAAGAGTGGTCTACAGAGGCCGCACAAGAGGTAAAAGATATCGAGGCTACGACCAATCATGATGTCAAGGCTGTCGAGTACTACATCAAGCGTCATCTACCTCAGCTGGGACTAGAGGAGATTGAGGAGTTTGTCCACTTCGGACTAACATCGCAAGATGTCAATAATACCGCCTTCCCGCTGATGCTGCGCGAGGCACTGCACGAGGTCTACCTCCCCACGCTCCAGAAGCTCATCGAGCAGCTACGTCAGCTCGCCAATGAGTGGCACGATGTCGCTATGCTGGCTCGCACACATGGTCAGCCCGCTAGCCCCACACGTCTGGGCAAGGAGATCATGGTCTTCGTCTATCGCTTGGAGCAGCAGACCAAAGCTCTAGAGCAGGTGCCTATCACGGGCAAGTTTGGCGGTGCTACGGGCAACTTTAATGCGCACCATGTAGCCTACCCCACCATTGACTGGGTCGCTTTTGGCAATAGCTTCCTCACATCACTAGGGCTAGAGCGCGAGCAGTACACGACGCAGATCTCTAACTACGACAACCTCGCTGCCCTCTTTGAGGCGACAGCGCGTATCAACACGATCCTCATCGACCTGGCTCGGGACTTCTGGAGCTACATTTCTATGGGTTACTTCGGGCAGAAGATCAAGGCAGGAGAGGTCGGCTCCAGTGCCATGCCTCACAAGGTCAATCCTATTGACTTTGAGAATGCTGAGGGCAACCTCGGGCTAGCTAATGCCGTGGCGCTACATCTAGCCTCTAAGCTCCCCATATCTCGTCTACAGCGTGATCTGACCGACTCGACGGTGATACGCAATCAGCTCGTCCCGATGGGCTACACGCTGATAGCTTTCAGTAGTCTCTCTAAGGGTCTGGGCAAGCTAGTCATCCACCCCGAGCGCATCGCTCATGACCTCGACTGCAACTGGGCCGTGGTCGCCGAGGCTATCCAGACGATCCTGCGCCGTGAGGGTTATCCGCACCCCTATGAGACGCTCAAGGCACTGACCCGCACAGGTGAGGAGATAAGCCAAGAGACGATCGCCCACTTCATCGACACCCTAGAGGTTGCCGAGGAGGTCAAAAAGGAGCTTCGTCAGATCACTCCGCACAACTACGTAGGGCTCTAGTCTGCTAATAAATTAGTACCTTTGTCGTAGCTCGATCTACTAGGAAGATCCACAGTTAGTCAGATACGAGGGAAAGCCTGTTGGCACTGTTTGAACAGCGACAGAGTCCCCTTGATACAGAATATACCACGCAACACACTAAGCCTGTTGTGTAGTCATCAAACAGCTTCATGTCTATAGACAGCAATCCTACATCAGAGGCACAGCACAAGACGAGTTCCTCTGCAGACTCATCTGCCGAGGTGCCTACATCCGCATCTACTGGCAAGCGCAGACGTCAACGCATAGCACGCCCCACTAGCAGCGAGGCCTTGATCCGTGTCAAGGTCAGTGGTGAGGAGGGTGCCACCGTAACGCATCGCAACATAGATGCTTCCGAGATGGTCAAGCCCCGCAACATCAATGCTGAGAAAGCTTTAGAGCGAAGACATAACTTCGACGAGCAACATACTGGAGAGCGGAGTTTTCACAAAGCCGTGGCACCGATGTCTGTTGTTGGCGATGGCAATCAGGAGGACCCTGTCATATACCCATACGCCAAGCAGAGAGGCAAGGCTACCCGCCCTAAAGCACATAGCGAAGAGGCTGGCACCTCATCTCCACGACGCAAGAGAGGGGCCAATGCAACGGATCGTAAAGATAAGCGCTCCGCAGCTCCTCGCAAGAACGCTGGTCAGCGTCCTAACAAGCAGCGCAAGAGCGAAGCTAAGCCCCGCATGCCTAAGGCTCCTGTCGAGCCTGTACGCTACGCCTCTCCCCTAGTCGAGGCTGGCGAACCGATACGACTCAATAAGTTCCTCTCCAACTCTGGACTATGCTCACGTCGCACAGCAGATCAGTACATCACTGCCGGACGTGTCAAGGTCAATGGCTCCGTCGTCTCCGAGCTAGGCTCGCAGGTGCTACCGACCGACCAAGTGATGGTCGATGACAAGCCCATCACACTAGAGGCTAAGGTCTACGTACTGCTCAACAAGCCGAAGAACTGTGTCACCACGCTTACCGATCCCGAGGGGCGACGCACCGTCATGGACCTCGTGCACAACGCTTGCACCGAGCGCATCTACCCCATCGGTCGACTAGACCGCAACACGACTGGCATCCTCCTTCTGACCAATGATGGCGACCTAGCGGTGCGCTTGATGCACCCCGCTTTTCGCAAGAAGAAGATCTACGAGGTAGCCCTCGACAAGGAGGTCACCGTAGAGCACATGCAGATGATTGCTCAGGGCTTCGAGCTAGAGGATGGCGAGATACACGCCGATGCCATCAGCTATATCACTGGACAGACCCACGACAAGGTAGGCATAGAGATCCACTCGGGCCGCAACCGCATCGTGCGCCGCATCTTTGAGCATCTAGGCTATCGCGTCGTGCATCTAGACCGTGTCTACTATGCAGGTCTCACTAAGAAAGATCTACCCCGCGGTCGCTGGCGCTACCTAACGCCCGAGGAGGTGCGCTACCTCCGCATGGGTGTCAAGGAGCAAGAGGACAACGGCGTAGCACCCACCACCAAAGTCTACCACAAGCACCAAGAGACACCAGATCATCCCTTCGCATCCGAAGAGATAGAAGACTAAATAGGTATAAACCATATCAGCAGATACTATGAATAACTCACTACCACGCACTACTATCAAGGAGCTTCCCCAGCTCGCTCAGCGTCAGCTCCCCCAGCCCGTCTGTGTCAAGGGATGGGTACGCACCAAGCGAGGCAACAAAGCTGTCTGCTTCGTTGCGCTCAACGATGGCTCGACCGTACACAGCATACAGATCGTCATTGACAAGACCCAGACTGACCCCAAGCTCCTCGAGCAGATCACCACAGGCGCCGCTATCGGTGTTGTTGGTACGCTCGTCGCTTCACAGGGTCAAGGGCAAGAGTACGAGATACAGGCTAACGAAATAACCATCTACGGGACCTCTGACCCAGTACGCTATCCACTGCAAAAGAAGGGACACACACTGGAGTTCCTCCGTGAGATTGCTCACCTGCGTCCACGTACCAACACATTCGCAGCAGTCCTCCGCATCCGCCACAACATGGCTTATGCGATCCACACCTTCTTTCACGAGCGTGGATACTTCTACCTCCACACGCCGATCATCACATCGAGCGATGCCGAGGGCGCTGGGCAAATGTTTACCGTCACCACGCTAGACATGAACAAGCTCCCCATCGCTAAAGACGGGAGCGTGGACTACAGCAAAGACTTCTTTGGCAAGCACACCTCGCTGACCGTATCGGGACAGCTAGAGGGTGAGCTAGGTGCTCTGGCACTAGGAGGTATCTACACCTTTGGTCCTACCTTTAGAGCTGAGAACTCCAACACACCACGCCACCTGGCTGAGTTCTGGATGGTCGAGCCCGAGGTCGCCTTTATGGATAATGAGGGCAACCAAGACCTCGCCGAGGCATTCACCAAGCACTGTCTGCAGTGGGCGCTGGATCACTGTATGGACGACCTCGAGTTCCTCGCAGAGCATTACGACAAGGAGCTCATCGAGCGCATCCGCTTCGTCGTGGAGCGTCCATTCGTACGCACTACCTATACCGAGGGTGTGGCCATCCTCGAGGAGGCTGTCCGTAACGGCAAAAAGTTCGAGTTCCCCGTCTACTGGGGTGCCGACCTCGCCAGCGAGCATGAGCGTTACCTCGTCGAGCAGCACTACAACGCACCCGTCATCATGACCGACTACCCGAAGGAGATCAAGGCCTTCTATATGAAGCAGAACGACGACGGCAAGACCGTACGCGGTATGGACGTCCTCTTCCCGCACATCGGCGAGATCATCGGAGGTAGCGAGCGTGAGACCGACATCGACAAGCTCACGGCACGTGCCGAGGAGGTCGGCATCAAGGACAAGGATCTGTGGTGGTACCTCGACACCCGTCGCTACGGATCAGCACCACATGCGGGCTTCGGTCTAGGCTTCGAGAGACTGCTCCTCTTCGTCACTGGCATGACCAATATCCGTGACGTAATCCCCTTCCCCCGCACGCCAAACAACGCCAACTTCTAGTCCCTCCCCCACTCGCTAGCGGACTAGCGATCATATCTTATCAGTCAAGGCTGTAGCACCTCCCCGCAGGGTGCTGCAGCCTTTTCTATTTGTTGCCCTGCAAAGATGAGCTAACTATCAGTGCCACTAGGGTGAAACTAGAATGCCACCCCCAGGGCTGACGCATTATAATCGTCTTTTCAGAAGCAACCCATTAGCGACAAGCGAGGTATAGATGGGGGGCATTATATATAACGTGTCAGCCATGGATTGGCTGTTGGCTGTTAGCTATCGGAACCATCGGAGCTATCAGAGTGATCGGATCTCTAATCTCTAACTTCTAATTTCTAACCTCTAGCATCTTTACATATCTTTACGGGGAAATTCGTCCGATTCTCTCCTTTCTCGAATATCCACGTGGTGAATCTCAAATATCCACGTGGATGTTTTTTATTTTCCACGTGGGCGTGATT
>URKO01000108.1 GCA_900548415.1 uncultured Porphyromonas sp. | reverse complement strand
GTCAGGAATTACACATGAGCGATAAGCGAGGCATAGGGAGGTCGATGAGTTCACTGTATATAATGTGTCAGCCCTGACGTCCATGCAGGGGGCGGTCTCAGGTATCGCTAAAATCCTTATCTTTGCGAAAGCATTGGTGTATATGCACTATACTATGACCTCTGGACTATAAAAAGAACTATGAGCCAACTATACATCTACAACACTCTGGAGCGGGCTAAAGTGCCCTTCGAGCCTATTGCACCACCGCATGTGGGTCTCTACGTCTGCGGACCGACCGTCTACGGGGATCCGCATCTGGGGCATGCTCGCTCGGCAATTACGTTTGACATACTCTTCCGCTACCTCAAGCATCTCGGCTACAAGGTCCGCTACGTGCGCAATGTGACCGATGTGGGGCATCTAGAGCATGACGCAGATGATGGCGAGGACAAGATAGCGAAGAAGGCTAAGCTAGAGCAACTAGAGCCGATGGAAGTGGCTTACTACTACCTCACACGCTATCACGATAGCCTGCGCCTGCTCAATGTGTTGCCACCCTCTATCGAGCCGCTTGCCTCAGGACATATCATCGAGCAGATCCAGCTGGTACAGCAAATCCTCGATGCGGGCTATGCCTATGTGAGCCACGGCAGTGTTTACTTTGACGTGCTCAAGTACAACGCTGATCACCCCTACGGCATCCTGAGTGGACGCAATGTGGAGGATATGATCTCCAACACGCGCGACTTGGACGGCCAAGACGAGAAGCACAATCCGCTGGATTTTGCTCTCTGGAAGAAGGCGCAACCCAGCCATATCATGCGCTGGCCTTCGCCATGGAGTGAGGGCTTCCCCGGGTGGCACTGCGAGTGTACCGCTATGGGACGTAAGTACCTAGGCGCGCACTTTGACATCCACGGCGGTGGCCTAGACTTGACCTTCCCGCATCATGAGTGCGAGATAGCACAGGCGGTCGCTTCGCAGGGAGAGCCGATGGTCAAGTACTGGATGCACAACAACATGATCACGGTAGACGGCAAGAAGATGGCGAAGAGCGCCGGCAACTTCATCACGCTCGAAGAGTTCTTCACGGGCGATCACCCTGCACTCGAGCAGGCTTACGCCCCGATGACCATTCGCTTCTTCGTCTTGAGTGCACACTACCGTGGCACGGTGGACTTTAGCAATAGTGCCTTGCAAGCTGCTGAGAAAGGGTACCAACGTCTTATGGATGCTGATGCAAAGCTTCAGTCGCTCAAGCCCTCGGCTACCTCAACGATCGAAAAGATCGATCTAGCGGAGCGTTGCAAGGAGGCGATGGACGATGATATCAATACGCCGATGGTGATCGCTGCGCTCTTTGATGCGGCTCGTCTCATCAACTCGATCCACGACGGACACGAGCAGATCACGAGCGAGCAGCTGGAGGAGCTACGCAGTGCCTACGACCTCTACCTGCATGACATACTTGGTATGCAGTCGGCTACGGAGACCGCCGATCTGAGCGGTAGTCAGCAGGAGGCTTTCGCCGGAGCGATGAACCTGCTCCTAGAGATTCGTGCTAAGGCAAAGGCGAGCAAGGACTGGGAGACGAGTGACCTGATACGCGACAAACTGACCGCTCTAGGCTTTGAGATACAAGATACCAAGAGCGGTGCCGAGTGGAAGGTGCTGTAAGACGCTTTACCCCTGATTAGCCTCTAATGCTCTCACTCATTATCCCTGTCTACAACCGCCCTGACGAGGTCGAGGAGCTACTGCACTCGCTCGCTCAGCAGCAGACGCCCCCGTCCTACGAAGTTGTCATCGTGGAGGATGGGAGTACTGTGCCCTGCGCTGCGGTCGTGGATCGCTATCGTGACCTGATGAGCATACACTATGAGGTGGTGCCTAACGGAGGACCCTCCAGGGCGCGCAACATAGGGGCGCGCCACGCTACGGGCGACTGGGTCATCATCCTCGACTCGGACGTGGTGCTACCGCCTGACTACCTATATAATGTGTCTCAGGCGATCGTTACGGATCAGTGCGATGCGTGGGGCGGTCCCGATGCGGCTCCGTCGCTACAGGATGGCTCCTTCGGCATGTGGCAGCGTGCGATCAACTATGCGATGACCTCGCCCCTCACAACGGGCGGCATACGCGGTGGTAGCAAGCGGCTGACGAAGCGGTTCTACCCACGTACCTTCAATCTGGGCTGTCGCAAGGATCTCTTTGAATCTCTCGGGGGCTTTGATGAGACGATGCGCTATGGTGAGGATATCGACTTTAGCATGCGTCTCTACGAGGTTGGCAGTCGTGTCGCACTCCTTCCAGAGGCGGTGCTCTATCACAAGCGGCGCGTGGACTTGCGCAAGTTTTACCGACAGGTGTGGCACTCAGGTACGGCTCGTGTAGAGCTCTCGCGGAGACATCCAGGGTCGATGCGCTTGACTTACCTGCTCCCCACGCTCTTTGTGGTGACGACGATCGTGGTCACACTGCTTGCTCTGTGGTGTCCCTGGTTCTGGCTCTACCATTTGCTATTTATTGTCTCTCTCTTTGCAGACGCTCTCTACCGCACGCATTCGGTGGCGGTCGCTTGGCGAGCTGTCGTAGCCTCTTTTGTCCAGCTCTCGGGCTATGGCATCGGCTACCTCAGTCAGCGTGTCAAACGGTGCAAAGCTTAATCCTCAAACTCTATCTCTGAGTTATCTTATGAAACAGATTCCCTGGCAGCGCATCTTGCTCATCTTTGGGTTCTTCATTATCGTTGCGCTTGGTTACTTTACTCCAGCACACTTTGAGGGGCGGACGCTCTTTCAGGCGGACGTAGCTGGCGTCTCGGGCAATGGCTCCGACGTACAGGCTAGCGACGAGACCTCCTACTGGACGAACTCGCTCTTTGGCGGTATGCCGATGTATCAGATCAGTCCCTCTTATCCCTCGACCAAGCCGCTGCAATACCTGCAAGATGTACTGACGCTCCGCAAGCCGCTGAGCATACTGGGCACCTATCCGTGGCTGATCTTTGCGCTGCTCGTGGGCTTCTACATCTTCATGCGTTCGCTCAAGGTGGACCCTCTGCCCTCTGTACTGGGAGCGGTCATGTGGGCCTTGTCGAGCTACTTCATTATCCTCATTCAGGCGGGACACATCTGGAAGTTGACCGCACTCTGCTTCGTTCCTCCCACGATCGCTGGACTCATCTGGTGCTACCGTGGCGAGCGGCTCTGGGGTGGTGCGCTCTTTGCCTTCTTTATGGCGCTGCAGCTCTTGGCAAACCACGTCCAGATGACCTACTACTTTGCGCTCTTGATGGCGGTTCTGGTCATCACCTTCTTGGTGCAGGCCATTAGAGAGCGGCAGGTTGTGGACTTCCTCAAGTCTACCGGCGTGCTCATCCTGGCTGGGCTACTCGCCATTGCGGTCAATGGGACCAATCTCTATCACACTTATCAGTACGCTCAGGAGACGATGCGCGGAGGCAGTGAGCTGACGATCGCACCGCCACATGCTCCCGAGCAAACGGGTGCTGAGGTCAATAGTAAGGGACTCTCCAAAGAGTACATCACGCAGTGGAGCTACGGCATCGGCGAGACCTGGACGCTCCTTGTACCCAATACAAAAGGTGGTGCTACTGAGCCTCTAGCCAAGGGACACGCCAAGCAGCTCGCCAAGGCTCCCTACGAGTACCAGCAGATGCTGGGGCAGATGAATGCTTACTGGGGTGACCAGCCCTTTACCTCGGGACCTGTCTATGTGGGTGCTTTCGTCTGCATCCTCTTCATCATCGGCTGTGTCGTCGTCAAGGGGCCGATCAAGTGGGGCCTGCTCATTGCTACGATCCTCTCGATACTGCTCGCTTGGGGCAAGAACTTCATGCCGCTGACGGATCTCTTCATCGACTGGATGCCGATGTACGACAAGTTTCGTGCGGTCTCCTCGATCCTGGTCATCGCCGAGCTAACGATCCCGACGCTAGCGGTGCTAGCGCTCGTGCAGCTCATCAAGGAGCCTCAGCTCCTACGCAGCAAGAGCGTCTGGATAGCAGGAGGGGTGCCCGTGCTGCTGTTACTCCTATTTGCCCTGCTACCAGATCTTTTCTTTGGCTTCCTATCTCAGCAGGAGAAGGGTATGTTTGCCGAGTTAGCTACACAAGATCCTCGCTATCTGATGCTACAAGATCAGCTAGAGACGATGCGTATGGGCATCTTCCAGGCGGACGTGTGGCGTAGTTTGCTCTTTATTGTGCTGAGTGTGGTGCCGCTATGGTTCTTTGCCAAGGGCTATCTCAAGGCACCGTGGCTCTGCTGTATCCTAGTCGGGCTGACGCTCATAGACCTGTGGCAGGTGGACAAGCGTTATCTATCCGATGATGACTTCATCTCCTCGCAACTGGTGCAGCAGCAAGCGGCACCTATGACGGAGGCGGATCAGACGATCCTTCAAGACAAGAGCCTGGGCTATCGCGTCTTCAATCAGACGGTCAGCCCCTTTAACGATGCCACCACCTCTCGCTGGCATCACAGCGTGGGCGGTTATCACGCTGCTAAGCTGCAACGCTATCAAGACCTGATTACCTACCAGCTCTCTACGGGCAATAAGCAGGTCTACGATATGCTCAATACGAAGTACTTCATCGTCCCCAACCCAGAGACCCGAGCTCCGATGGCGGAGCTCAACCCAGATGCCTTCGGGGCAGCGTGGTTTGTTGATAGCCTTCGCTGGGTTACTAATGCCAATGAGGAGATGGAGGCACTCTCTACGGCAGACCTGCGTCACGTCGGCATCGTCGATCTCCGCTTTGGCGAGGAGCTACCGCAACCCCTGATGCTACCCGACAGCACGGCTCAGCGTAGCATCACCGTCACCAAGTACACCCCGCGACAGGTGGTCTACGACGTATCGGCCGAGGCACCAGGCATAGCGATCCTCTCTGACATCTACTATCCGCACGGCTGGCACGCCACCATCGATGGCAAGGAGATACCGATAGCACGGGCTAACTACGTGCTTCGTGCCGTCTCACTGCCCGCTGGCAACTACCAGCTCGCACTTACCTTTGCGCCACGCTCCATAACTGTGACTGAGAGCATAGCTTTTACGGCTTTGACCCTAATCCTACTTGCACTCATCGGCTCTATCGTGTGGCGCATCAGACTATGGAGCAAAGGCAAGAAAGCTCCCACAGACTCACAAATGAACTAATTACCTTTATCTATAGATCAAACTATGACTTATAGAAACTTACTAAAGATCACCACCGCTCTACTACTAGCGGTCTTGGTCTCTTCGTGTGCTTGCAGGCTCAAGCCTCTCAATGGTTCTGCAGCT
>URKO01000107.1 GCA_900548415.1 uncultured Porphyromonas sp. | reverse complement strand
ACGTGGAAATCACTTTTCCCCGACACAGTGCCGTTTCGATATGTAGTCGGCTCTAAATTATTGTAACGAGCTAGCGTCGAATTTCCCCAGCCCGAGCTGACGCATCATAATCGCTCTGTTAGGAACTACACGTAACGACAAATGAAGAATAGAGAGGTCGATGAGTTCATTGTATATAATGCGTCAGTCCTAACCTCTAATCTCTCACCTCTAATCTCTAATTTCGTACCTTAGCGACATGAAATGCTCTCGAAGAGATGAGATACGTCGTGATCCGACTCGTATGAGGAGGCTCCTACGCACCATAACGCTGTCGCTATGGGGAGCCGTCCTCGTGGGTGTCGTCTACTACTTTGCCGTGGTCTATCGAGCACCTCAGCCTAAGACGGATCGTGTAGAGAACCGCTCTCAGACGGAGTGGCACGATGTGCCGATTGCAGAGGTGGGGGCTGGAGAGGCCTACGAAGAGCTGGAGCAGTACAGCACACTCTATGCGCTGGAGTATCTGCTGGACGATGACTCGATATGGCCCAATGTGGAAGCAAGTAGGCTGCAGCTTTTCGATCTTTACGAAGGGGAGGAAGACGACGAAGAAGAGGAAGTAATAGTGGTATCGACAAAATCTACCTCGACGTCTAAGGCCTCGGCAGACAAGTCTCAAGCACAGTCTCCCAGGCGTCAGGGTATGATCTCTGAGTGGGACTACCTCTTTCAGCGGTATGGTGAGCGATATGGTTGGGACTGGTATGTCTTAGCGGCGATAGCTTATCAGGAGTCCAAGTTTCGTGCAGAGATCGTCGGCATGGGAGGAGCCACGGGGCTGATGGGTATCATGCCCGCTACGGGGCGTCGCTATGGATACAGTCGTGCTAAGCTCAAGCATGCCGAGAGCTCCGTCCGCATAGCCTGCATGGCGCTGCAAGACTTCGGTCGCGCCTTTGCCCATATCACTGATGCAGAGCAACGGATGAAGTTTACCCTCGCCTCTTACAATTCGGGCAGTGCGCATGTCCTCGATGCGCGTCGTCTGGCGGAGGACGCAGGCTTAGACCCTGATCGCTGGGACGGCTCTGTGGAGCTCTATATGGTTCGCCTGAACGAGCCGAAGTACTACAACCATCCACTCGTGCAGCATGGTCGTGCTAATGGCGATCACACGGTGCGCTACGTGACAGAGGTCTTCACCCGAGCGCAATCTTATAAATCGAAAGTTCAATATGCTACAGCTGAATAATGTCTCTCTAAGTTTCGGCAATAGAGTCCTCTTTGCGGACATCTCGCTCTCGCTCCTAGAGGGTGACAAGGTAGGACTCGTTGGGGTCAACGGAACGGGCAAGTCCTCGCTACTACGTATCATCATGGGCGAGCTAGAGCCTGACAGCGGGACGATCACGCGACGCAATGGGCTGCGCATCGGCTACCTCTCTCAGCAGCATCGCTTTGCAGAGGGGGTGCGGGTGATCGATGCGGTCTTTTCGCCCCATGACCCCACGGCGCATCTCGTGGGTGCCTGGCAGAGTGCCGTGGAGCGAGGCGATGCGGAGGCGCAGGAGCGACTTCTACCCGATATGGATCGTCTCTCCGCGTGGCAATATGAGCAGGAGGCGACAGCGATACTGCACGCCCTACGTATCACCGATGTGGAGCGTCCTATGGAGTTGCTCTCTGGCGGTGAGGTCAAGCGGGTAGCACTTGCCGGAGTCTTGCTCCAGCAGCCTGATCTCTTGATCCTCGATGAGCCGACGAACCACCTAGACCTAGAGGTGATCGAGTGGCTCGAGGGTTACCTCTCGCGCTCACGGCTCACGCTCCTACTGGTGACTCACGACCGCTACTTCCTCGATCACATCTGTACCCGTATCGTGGAGATGGATCAGCAGCAGCTTTATAACTATGAGGGCAACTATGAGACCTTCCTTACCAAGCGTCAGGAGCGTCTAGAGCAAATGGCGCAGACGAGTGATCGACTGGCTAATATCTATCGTCAGGAGCTGGTCTGGATGCGCGCTACCCCGCAAGCGCGAGGTGGCAAGCAACGCGCCCGCAAGGAGCACTTTGCAGAGCTCTCGTCTGAACTCTCTCAGGCGCGGCAGATACTGCGTGAGCAGACGACCATCGAGCCCCTTCACTCGTCCGTTCGCCTAGGCAAGCAGGTGATCGAGTTGAAGGATATCTCCAAGAGCTTTGAGGAGTCGAAGCCGCTCATCCGAGACTTTGACTACACCTTCTCACGCAGAGATCGTGTCGGCATCGTCGGTCCCAATGGTTGTGGCAAGACGACTCTGCTTAAGATGATCATTGGAGAGCTAGAGCCTGACAGTGGCTCAGTGCTTATCGGCGAGACGGTGCAGGTCGGTTACTTCGGGCAGAAGTTACCGAGCTACGCCCCAGACAAGCGGGTGATCGACATAATCTCTGACATAGCCAGTCACATTACAGATCCTGTGACGGGTCAGTCGGTCTCAGCTACGCAACTACTGCAGAGGTTTCTCTTCACCAGTGATCGTATCTACACGCCTGTATCGCTGCTCAGTGGCGGTGAGCTCAGACGACTCTATCTCTGTACGGTGCTGATGGCTAGCCCTAACCTGCTCATACTCGATGAGCCGACGAATGATCTAGACATTACAACGCTGGGCGTGCTGGAGAGCTATCTTAGCTCCTTCGAGGGTGTCCTTATTATTGTGACGCACGACCGCTACTTCCTGGACAAGCTCGTGGAGCACCTCTTCGTTTTCGAGCGGGGAGGGCATATTCGCGACTTCCCGGGCAACTTTACCCAGTATCGTCTGCAGCAAGAGGTCGAGGCGCAGCAAGCGGCTGAGCAGGCTACGCCACAGGAGACCAAAAGCACGGCACCCGCAGCCAGTCAGGCGACTCGGCAAGGCAATCGAAAGAAGCGACGCAGCTATCGTGAGGAGCAAGAGTTTCAGCAGCTGGAGCAGCAGATCCCGCAGCTCGAGGGACGCATTGCGGAGCTAGAGCAGCGGATGTCTTCGGGGCGCCTTAACAACGAAGAGCTGCTCAAGGCTGGTGAGGAGATTGCACAGGCGCAACAAGAGATGGAGCAGGCGTCTGAGCGTTGGTTTGAACTAGCTGCTATCGAGGAGGAAGCATGAGACTAAGACTACCCATCTGGCTGGCTCGCCAGCTATACAGTCGCGATAATCGTCGTCACAGCAAGGTGTATGCCTTGGTGCGCTTTGCGATCCCAGCCATAGCACTGAGCCTAGCGGTCATGCTCCTAGGCATTGCCATCATGGACGGCTTTCAGTACAGCGTCCGTGATACGGTGCGGCTCGTGACAGGCGATGTGATCCTCTGCGAGTATGGCAAGCAGCCGATAGACCTAGACAATGTGATCACCCTGACGCCCCAGATGACGCAGCGGATGAGCGAGATGCCAGAGATAGCCTCCGTGCGCCCCGTCCGTACAGCTGTCGGCATGATCAAGACCGACAGTACCTATCAGGGGGTGGCCGTCACGGGGGTAGACGACTTCACATTCCTCGAGCCACTCTGCGCTATGGGTGACTTGTCTGACACGACACTTGCTGAGGGGGCTAATCCGATCGTCCTGCCTAAAGCCTCTGCGCAGAAGCTAGGACTAACGATCGGTGACAAGGTCGTGCTCTACTTCCTAGGTGACAAGGTGTCTGTGCGCTCCTTTACGCTGATAGCGATACTGGAGCTGACCAACACGGCACAGCCTCTCGCCTACGTGACCAATGATCTGCTAGGACGTGTGGGGGGCTGGCAACCAGATCAGTACACACGCATTGAGATCCTCGCAAAGAACAGGGATCGCTCGCTCTCAGAGATGGAGACCTCGCTCTCAGACCAGTTGATTCAGTCGCTCTCGGAGCCGGGCGTCACCAAGGAGACGCTGGGGATCTACACCGGCTCTCAGATCAATGGCGGTGTCTATCAGTGGATCGACTCGCTACGGCCGAATGTGCAGATACTGCTGGTACTGATGGCTCTGGTGGCAGCCTTTACAATGATCAACGCACTCCTGATCATTATCCTAGACCTGACGCAGACCATCGGCTTGCTCAAGGCACTCGGCATGACCTATCGATCGCTCACGACGATGAGCTTGGCGATCGCTCTACGCATCATCGCCTGGGGGATGCTCTGGGGCAACCTCCTGGCGGGCGTCATCATCTGGAGCCAGTACCAGTGGCAGTGGCTCACGCTCGACCCAAATGTCTACTACATCTCGCACGTCGCGATGCGCATCCGCCCTGTGGCGTGGATCGTGGTCAACGTGGCAACGCTCTTGCTCTGTCTCCTGCTCTTACTCCTCCCAGCACGCATCATCCAGCGGATCTCACCGACGACGGCACTTCGCTTCGAATAACTACGAACTATGACGAAAAGCTCTATCGCTCCTCACCGAGGAGGTCTTGTGCAAACTATCTTTCAGGAGATAAAGGTCCTCTTACTGGGGTTCAGTCAAGTGTTTCTCTTGCAAAGTGCTTTGTCTGGCACCTTGATCTTGGTAGGACTCTTCTGCAACTCTTGGCAGCTCGCACTCTTAGCTCTCCTGGGCTGTTTGGTCTCACGGTCGGTCGCCTCGCTCTGGCGAGATACGAAGTCGGAGATAGCCGATGGCCTCTACGGCTTCAACGGCACCTTGGTGGGTATTGCCATCGGTGTCTACTGGGAGATCAGTTGGCTCTCGATCCTTCTGCTGGTGGTCGGAGCAGCTCTCTCCACATGGTTGGCGCGAGCCTTCCGCCGGCATGCTCAGCTACCCGGGCTGACAGCACCTTTTATCATCGCTGTGTGGGTGCTACTCCTCGTGAGCATGCTAGCTCCGCAAGGGGTAGGACTCCTCGACTCTGTGGCGCAGCTAGAGGAGGGGCAGTCACAGTGGCGCATGCTCGGGGTGGCACTTGGGGATAGTGTCGGGCAGGTGATGTTTCAGGCGAATGTCTTGACCGGCGTCCTCTTCTTCCTTGCTATCGCCTGGGAGTCACGTCGCAAAGCTCTCTACACCTTGCTGGGAGTCCTCATTCCGATGCTTGCGATCCCCTTTGTACCAGAGACTGTATGGCGCGAAGGCTTGCTAGGCTACAACGCCGTGCTCTGTGCCATCTATTGGGCTAGTACGAGCGAGCGACACTTGCTCTACGCAGTCATCTCCGTAGTGCTCTCTGTGCTCCTAGAGCTACTCGCTCTCTATGCAGGTTTGATCCCGCTGACGGCTCCTTTTGTGCTGTCTGTATGGGGCGTGGTGCAAGCTCAACGATGGCGAAAGGTTGCACCGCAATCATTTAATGCTTAACTTTGTACGAGTAATAGGAGTGCTCCCTCCTAGGGGAGCTTCTC
>URKO01000106.1 GCA_900548415.1 uncultured Porphyromonas sp. | reverse complement strand
ATCTGCATCTTTCTTAAACCAGATAGGAACTCTAACTTGGTCTTTCAAGAATTTTATTTCATTATCTAAGTTATAGTAAACAACGTCGCAGTCCTCGTTCATGCAAATCTTATATTGATCTCCGTTAACAGCATTACGATAATCATCTACCACTAGATGTTCAACAGTTACTTTACTAACGGAAATCCCTTCATTATTACATACAGGACAATTGTCTTTAATTTGATCCGGCTTTTCTGTTTTGCATCCACAACAACATTCATTATTAATCTTCATCTTCCCCTATTTCTATATCTAAATGATGTTCTGTATTTAGTTTGGACAACAGAGCTACCGTCTCCACGTGATGCGTATGGGGAAACATGTCGACAGCGCAAGCCTTCACGGCTCTGTACTGCCCCTCAGCCGTAAGAAGCGCTAAGTCTCGTGCCTGGGTCGCAGGGTTGCAACTGACATAGACGATGCGCTGTGGAGCCGCCCGCAGGATTACCTCTACGACGGGCGCATCCATACCTGCACGTGGCGGGTCGGTCACCAGCACATCAGGACGACCATGCGCTGCGACGAAGTCATCGGTCAGGATCGCCTTCATATCGCCTGCGTAGAAGGTAGCGTTCGTGATCCCGTTCTGATCTCTATTGACAAAAGCATCCTCGACAGCCTCTGGCACATACTCGATCCCGATGACAGAACGACAGCTTTGTGCCAAGTAGTTGGCAATCGTCCCAGCACCTGTGTAGAGGTCGTAGAGCACCTCATCGCCCGTGAGCTGAGCATATTCACGCACCTTCTCATAGAGTCGCTCCGCCTGCCGACTATTCGTCTGATAGAAGGACTTAGGTCCGATACGGTAACGCAAGCCGTGCATATCCTCCTCGATGTATGGCGCACCGCTGTAGAGCTGCGCTGGGAGGTCGGTCAGGCTGTCGTTGAGCTTCGTATTGACCATATAGTAGAGTGACGTGATCTGGGGGAAGCGCACACGCAGTGCCTCGAGGAGCTGTACGCGCAGCTCCTCGGTGCCCTCAGCAAAAGCAATCAAAACCATCAGCCCGCCCAGGGTCGTGGTGCGGATCAGGAGCGTTCGCATCACCCCCTCGTGCGCTCTCTGGTCGTAGTAAGGGTACTCCTCCCAGTGCGCTAGGCAGTAGTCGTTGAGGTAGTCTCGTATCTCCGAAGCTATCGGGTCGGCTATCTGACAAGTCACGCCATGCAGGTCTAGTACCTTGTCAAACATACCAGCCTTGTGAAAACCCACCCCGCAAAGCTCCTGTTCGCTCGCCTCCTCGGGAAGGCTTTTGAGCTCCTCCTCAGTGAGCCACCGCTTCTTGCTAAAGGTGAACTCGACCTTGTTGCGGTAGTGCCACGGATCCTCACAACCTACGATCGGCTCTGTCTCTTCGATTGCTATGTGTCCGATGCGGGTCATCGCGTCTGCGGCTTGCTGCGCTTTGCCACAAAGCTGCTCCTCGTAGGGTAGCTGCTGCCACTTGCAGCCGCCACAAGTGCCAAAAACCTCACAGCGAGGCTCCACACGCAGTGGCGAAGGCTCTAGCAGCTCCTCGATGGTGCCTGTCATATAGCTCCGCTTGGAGCGACCTACACGTATGCGACAGCGGTCACCTGGTGCCGCATAGGGGACGAAGAGCACCTTGTCCTCGACATGTGCTACACATTGCCCCTCGGCACCCATCCGCTCGATGAGTACATCGTCTAGATATCTAGGCTCTTTGCGACCTCTTACCATAGGCTACTTGCGGGCTAGCTGCTGCTCGACGAGCGAGATGTACTTATCAGCGAGAGCCGATGCGCCCTCCTCAGTGGGTGCTTCCGTATAGACACGGACGATTGGCTCTGTATTGCTCGGACGTATCTGCACCCACGAGTCCTCGAAGTCGAGCTTCAGACCATCCTCTGTCAAGGGGTTCAACGAAGCGACCTCACGCTCCAGGCTGGCGAAGAGTGCAGAAACGTCCGTACCAGCAGGTAGCTCCACACGGCGCTTGCACATGGCGTAGTCGGGGTAGCGCTTACGCAGCTGGCTAACTGTCTCGCCGCTCTTTGCCAAGTGAGTGAGGAAGAGCGCGATGCCGACGAGCGCATCGCGTCCGGCATGCAGATGCGGATAGATGACACCACCATTGCCCTCACCACCGATGAGTGCATCGGTCTCTCGCATACGCTTGACCACGTTGACCTCGCCGACCGCTGCGGGCGTGTAGCTACCGCCATGCTGCTCGGTGATGTCTCGCAGAGCGCGTGTCGAACTCATGTTGGAAACCGTGTTGCCACCCTCATGATAGCCTAGGAGGTAGTCAGCGACAGCGACCAATGTGTACTCCTCGCCAAAGGGGTGCCCCGTCTCGTCAATGATCGCTAGGCGATCCACATCTGGGTCGACCGAAAAGCCCACATCGGCACGTGCTATGCGTACTAGCTCGCAGAGATCTACGAGATGGCTGGGTAGTGGCTCTGGATTGTGCGCAAACTTTCCGTTAGGGGTGTCGTTGATTCCTCTCCACTGCTTGACGCCCAGTGCCTCAAAGAGCGGGGGCAGAGCGATAGCTCCGACCGAGTTGATCGGATCGTAGGCGACCGTCAGCTCAGCCTTGCGGATAGCCTCCACGTCCACTTCGGGCAGTGCGAGGATTGCGTCAATATGCTTCTGCAGATAGGAGTCGATCGAGATGACTTGTCCCAAGTCTTCTACCGAAGCAAAAGGCACGGTGTGATCCTCCGAGAGTCGCAGCACCTCGTTGCCACGATCTGCATTGAGGAAGGTCCCATCGCTCCCCAGAAACTTCAGAGCGTTCCACTGGATCGGGTTGTGCGAAGCGGTAATAATGATCCCGCCGTTGGCACGGTGTCCTAAGACAGCCATCTCAGTAGTCGGTGTCGTAGCCAGTCCTATGTTGATTACATCGCAGCCCATGCCGAGCAGCGTGCCGATGACCACTTGCTGCACCATCTCTCCCGATAGTCTAGCGTCGCGTCCCACCACGATGGTGGGTCTGCTGATAGACTCGTAGAGCTTGATGTGCTGTGCATACCCCACGACAAAGTGTGCTATCGTCAGGGGGTTGAAGCCGTCTGTCGGAGAGCCTCCGACCGTGCCACGTATTCCAGAGATTGATTTGATGACCGTCATAGTTCTGATTAAGAGTATTGTTGCAAAAATGAATAGCTTGCGTCCCGTATCACGAGACAGCACCAAAGAGGTTCGTAGGACGCTAGGCCTCCTCTACAAACTGGTACCATACCTCCTCGCAATACATCGGTGCGCCCGCATTATATGCGACATTGGGCCCGAGCAGGAAGGGAACGAGAAGGCGTATCCTAGCACCATTGCCCACCATCGTGAGCGGATAGGCGACACCCTCACACATCAGTGCGTCGATGGAGCGACCGTATTGCTCTTGGATCAGCTTATAGTGGACAGATCCCGTACGGTCGCGTGTGTTGATGTAGATAAACTCCGTAGACTGCTGATAACCTTTAGAAAGGTTGTCAAAGGCGTGTTTGTAGTCTGGTGCGATGAAGCGTCCTTTCATCCGTAGCATGACACGCGTACGCTCTGGCTTAGCCAGTTCGCCACCTTTGTCGAGGATCTGCATGTAGACTCCATTGGGGAACTTATACCACACATTGGGGTCAAACTCGCGCTGCTCCTCGACACCCTCCTGCACGTTCATCCCTTGCTCCAGAACGAAGTTGTCTATCACCTTCTGCTCGTCGCGTAGCATCTCCGAGAGCGACTTGATATGCTTCTTGTCGCGACAGCTGGTCAAGGCACCCTGCCCCAGTAGGAGCATCAGGACGAGTGTCACAAGGGTGGTGATGGTATGGTTTGTTGCTTTCATATATCTATTGTCTAATCTCTAAATTCTAACCTCTAACTTCTAATCTCTAACAACCCGGGTAATCCTGTACCAGCTGGCGCAGTCCCTGCCACACGAGTGCTAGCGCATCCGACAGCGAGCCCTGATACTCAGCACCTGCGGCGTTCAGATGCCCGCCCCCATCAAAGAGTTTGCTCGCCACTTCATTGACTGGCAAGTTACCTTGCGAGCGCAGCGAGATCTTGACTGGTTCGTCGGGATCACGTTGCTCGCGGAGGAATGCAACTGCTCGTATACCCGCCACATCAAGAGGCACATTGACAAGTCCCTCTGTATCCCCAGGCTCTATGCCAAAGCGGTCGAAGTCCTCCTGTCTGAGCGTAAAGACCGCCACCCCTAGATCGAGGTCGTAAGTGGTACGCTCGTTGATGATATAGCCGAGGAGTCGCTGTCGGCTCAGCTTATCACTCTTGAAGATCCGTAGCACGATCTCCTCATGTCTCGCACCGACCTCTAGGAGATGAGCGATCGTCCTAAAGAGCGTCGGGGTAATCTGTCCATGTCGCAAGAGTCCCGTATCGGTATAGGTCGCTGCCAGCAGGCAGGTCGCCATATCGGCACCGCCATGTAGCTCTAGCTCTCTCGACTCACCGCCGAGTAGCTCCGCTATGAGGAAGCCCGTAGCACACGCCGAGGTGTCGCTATACATCTCATCGACCAGCCCCATCTCAGGCTCTGGATGATGGTCTATCATCACAGAGCGCACCTCGGGCTTACGCACGATCTCAGCGACCAGGGGCTCAAGCGGGTTGCCGATGCGCCCCAGATGGTTGAAGTCGACCAAAAGCAGTAGCCTAGCCTGAGCCAATATGAGACGTATCGGTTCTAAGTCGCTCTGCGGTGAGAGCTGATGTATCGTCTCAGCGCCAGGGAGCCAAAGGAGGTTGTCCGGCATACGCCCCACGACCATGATCGAGACCTCGTCAGCACCGCGTGCTAGCAGATAGCTACGTAGAGCCAAGGCACTGCCTATGCAGTCCCCGTCGGGCGACTTGTGTCCTACGATGACGACACGACGCTCGCCCTCGCCTCCTAGGGAGGTAAGCTCCAGAGTGTCTGATAAAGGTCTATTGCTAAGCTGCGACATAGAGATCGGGAAAGGTATACACCCGCAAAGATACGAAATTAGAGGTTAGATGTTAGAGATTAGATTCGAGTGGCACTAGTAGCCCCTAGCCTACGGGCAACAGCCAACAGCCAAAAAGCAGGGGAAATTCAGCGCCGGCTCGTTACAATTATTTAGATCTGACTACATGTCGAGGCGGTGCTGTGTCGGAGAAAACTGATTTCCACGTGGATATTTCGAAATGCCCACGTGGAGAATAAAAAATTCTTCGGAGGAATGAAATGAAACTTCGGAGGAATGAAATGAAACTTCGGAAGAAATGAATCACGCCCACGTGGAAAATAAAAAACATCCACGTGGAGATTTGAGATTCCCCA
>URKO01000105.1 GCA_900548415.1 uncultured Porphyromonas sp. | reverse complement strand
ACCTACGTATGTGACCGAAGCCGAATCCCGAAAGCAACACAGCGATTCGCCTTTATGCAACAGTCTCAGCAGGGCTACACGAGAGCGGAGAGGCTCTCGATGAACTGCTTATTTGCTCTTTATCAAGAGGTAAGTGGTGCCTACCCCTTGCTAGTCCATTTAGGGTGACTTGTCATCCGAGTCGGTCAGTTCGCTCGATTTACGAAGATTTTTGCCAAGAGCACTTGTCAATTGAAGAAGTTTGCGTACCTTTGTCCTACCAAGATATAGGTATCTAGTCCAAGCATCAAGATAAAGTAGTGGAGGCACTCTATAGAACACACGACTACCTGCTGCGCAACCTGAGCAATCCGATACAGCGCAGCCTCTTTGGCGAGATTGACTTCTCCGCCCCGCTGATCGGCATCTATGGCTGTCGTGGCGTGGGCAAGACCACCTTCCTCCTAGACTACGCTGCGAGGACTTTTGGGTCACTCAATAGAAAGTGTCTCTATGTCAATCTCAACAACTTTCTCTTTACGAGTGAGACGCTTGTAGACTTTGCTAAGACCTTTTACGATCATGGCGGGCGGCATCTGCTGCTAGACCAGATCTATAAGTACCCCTCGTGGCACGAAGATCTGCTGGAGTGTATGCACTTGATGCCAGACCTGCAGATTATCTACACCACCTCGATCGTACAGTACGACTCGGCGCTTCCCATCGAGGAGCAGCTGCCAGGAACTGTCTACCGACTGGACGGCTTCTCGCTCCGTGAGTTCATACAGCTCAAGACGGGGCTTAACCTCCCGCAGGTCACGCTCGAGGAGATACTGAAGGATCACGAGACCATCTCTCGCGAGATCATGGGGATGGTCAATCCGCTCAACTACTTGGCGGACTACACGCACCACGGCTACTACCCCTTCTTCCTCGAGGATCGCAACTACTCGGAGAATCTGCTGAAGAATATCAACATGATGCTGGAGGTCGATGTGAGCTTCCTACGCAACCTCGACCAGCGTCTTCTACCCAAGCTACGCAGGCTACTCTACGAGCTGGGGCGCACGGCACCTACCTCGCCCAATATCTCGCAACTCTCGCAGATGATCAGTGCCTCACGCGCTACCATCTCCAACTATATGCACATCCTCTCCGATGCAGGTCTCGTCACGCAGCTATATCGTGTAGGCTCTGAGGCGACTACCCGCAAGCCGGCTATGTGCTATCTGCAAAACACCAACATAGGCTATGCACTCGTCCCCGAGCCGGTGACTAGTCCTGAGCTTTACTCCACATTCTTCCTGACGCACCTACATCATGCACACCAAGTCAATGCTGGTGGGCGGGCACAGGTACACTTCGTACTGGACGAGACTTATGAATTTCGCATTGACAAGGAGCTGGGTGGGCGCTATCGTCCCGACCGCTACTACGCAGTGCAAGGCATCCCCATGGGGCATGACAATGTCATCCCGCTATGGCTCTTCGGCTTTATCTACTAGAGCAACATACTAACAACAACACACAAGGAATATCAATACATAGAAATGGCTAATCCAACTAAAAAAACAATGACCTGTGACGGCAACCAAGCGGCCGCACACGTCGCCTACATGTTTAGCGAGGTAGCTGCTATCTACCCTATCACTCCCTCCTCCACGATGGCGGAGTATGTCGATGAGTGGGCAGCTGCAAAGCGCAAGAACATCTTCGGAGAGATCGTCGAGGTACAGGAGATGCAGAGCGAGGCTGGTGCTGCTGGCGCTATGCACGGTGCTCTACAGGCTGGTGCTCTCGGTGTCACCTTTACCGCATCTCAGGGACTACTCCTGATGCTTCCTAATATGTACAAAGTGGCTGGTGAGTTACTCCCAGGCGTCTACCACGTAGCTGCTCGTACGATCGCATCTCAAGCGCTCTCTATCTTTGGTGACCATCAGGACGTGATGAGTGCTCGTATGACTGGTCTCGCACAGCTCTGCACGGGTTCTGTACAGGAAGTCATGGACCTCGCCGCTGTAGCACACCTCACAGCAATCAAGAGCCGCGTACCTTTCATCCACTTCTTCGACGGCTTCCGCACATCACACGAGATCCAGAAGATCGAGTACCTCTCTAACGAGGACCTCGAGCCACTCATCGACCAGAAGGCTCTGCGTCAGTTCCGTGAGCGTGCACTCAGTGCGCATGCTCCCGTAGTACGTGGTACTGCTCAGAACGGCGACATCTTCTTCCAGGCTCGTGAGGCTTCCAACCCCTTCTACGATGCAGTCCCCGCTATCGTACAGGACTATATGGATCAGCTAGCTAAGATCACAGGACGTCACTACCATCTCTTCGACTACTACGGAGACCCCGAGGCTGAGCACGTCGTCATCGCTATGGGCTCTGCCACAGAGGCCATCCGCGAGTCTATCGACTACCTACGCGCTCAGGGCAAGAAGGTAGGACTCGTAGCCGTACACCTCTATCGTCCATTCAGCGTAGAGCACTTCCTCGGTGCACTGCCCAAGAGTGTCAAGCGTATCGCTGTCCTCGACCGCACCAAGGAGGCAGGAGCTGCTGGTGATCCGCTCTACCTCGATGTCAAGAACGCTCTCTACACACAGCCCAACGCACCCCTAGTCGTAGGCGGTCGCTACGGTCTATCGAGCAAGGACACGACACCCGCTCAGATCATCGCCGTCTTTGACAATCTAGCGATGAATGAGCCGAAGGATCAGTTTACCGTTGGTATCGTCGACGATGTCACCTTCAAGTCTCTACCCCTAGGCAAGGAGGTCGAGCTCGAGAGCGATGCTTACGAGGCTAAGTTCTTCGGACTAGGTGCTGATGGTACGGTCGGTGCAAACAAAAACTCCGTCAAGATCATCGGCGAAAACACCAACAAGTACTGCCAGGCTTACTTCGCTTACGACTCTAAGAAGAGTGGCGGCTTTACCGCCTCTCACCTACGCTTTGGCGATCAGCCCATCCGTAGTACCTATCTAGTCGTACGCCCCAACTTCGTTGCTTGCCACGTACCTGCTTACCTACGCATGTACGATGTCCTCGCAGGACTTCGCAAGGGCGGTACGTTCCTCCTCAACTCTGTTTGGGATCTAGACAGCATCGAGGAGCACCTACCTAACCACATCAAGCGTTACCTCGCTGAGAACGAGATCTCCTTCTACATGATCAACGCTACCGAGATCGCTCAGCGCATTGGTCTAGGCAACCGCACGAACACGATCCTGCAGAGTGCCTTCTTCAAGATCTCTGGCGTCATACCTTACGATCTAGCTGTAGAGCAGATGAAGAAGTTCATCGTCAAGTCTTACTCTCGCAAGGGTGAGGAGATTGTCAATAAGAACTTCGCAGCTGTCGACGAGGGAGCCAACGTCATCCAGGTTCCTGTCAAGGCTGAGTGGGCTAACCTACCCGACGAGCCTGCTGTCAAGCACGCTGGCGACACCGACTTCGTACAGAACGTAGTACGTGTCATCAACGCTCAGAAGGGTGATACACTCCCCGTCTCTGCCTTCGCAGGTCGCGAGGATGGTACCTGGGACTCTGGTACGGCTGACTCGGAGAAGCGTGGTGTCTCTGACCTCGTACCTGTATGGATCGAGGACAACTGTATCCAGTGCAACCAGTGCGCTTTCGTCTGTCCTCACGCTACGATCCGTCCATTCCTACTCAACGAGCAGGAGGCTCAGGGTACCGACGTAGCACTACTTGATGCTACGGGCAAGGGCTTCAAGGAGGCTGGCCTCAAGTTCCGCATTCAGGTCAACTACCTCGACTGTCTCGGTTGCGCCAACTGCGTCAACACCTGTCCAGGCAATAAGCAGGGTAAGGCTCTCAAGATGGTGCACCTCGACGAGGTTCGCGACAAGCAGTGCGACTGGGACTACATGCGTCATCAGGTGACCAACAAGTCTTACATGGTCGACGTACAGTCCAACGTCAAGAACTCACAGTTTGCACAGCCCCTCTTTGAGTACTCTGGAGCTTGCTCTGGTTGTGGTGAGACTCCTTATGTCAAGCTACTAACGCAGCTCTTCGGCACTCGTCAGGTAGTGGCAAACGCCACCGGCTGCTCCTCTATCTACTCAGCTTCAGCACCCTCTACTCCCTACACAACCAATGACCGTGGCGAGGGTCCCGCATGGGCTAACTCTCTCTTTGAGGACAATGCTGAGTTTGGTATGGGTATGTACATCGCCTCTAGCTCGAACCGCAACCGCCTCGTACACCTCGTCAAGGAGGTTCTAGAGGAGGGTAAGGAGCCGATTAGCGATGAGCTACGTCAGCTACTCAGCGAGTGGGTCGAGCAGCGCTTCAATGGCGATGCTTCACAGCAGCTCAGCTACAAGATCCTACCTCTGCTCGATGCTGAGGCTAAGGGTCACATGCACTACATCTACAACCTGCGTCACTACTTCGTCAAGCCCTCACAGTGGATCATCGGTGGTGACGGATGGGCATACGATATCGGCTTCGGAGGTCTCGACCACGTACTCGCTTCGGGCAAGAACGTCAACGTCCTCGTACTCGATACGGAGGTCTACTCTAATACGGGTGGACAATCCTCTAAGAGTACACCTCTGGGTGCTATCGCTAAGTTTGCCGCATCAGGTAAGCGTGTCCGCAAGAAGGATCTAGGTCTCATCGCAACCACCTACGGTTACGTCTATGTAGCTCAGATCGCTATGGGCGCCAACCCCGCTCAGACGCTCAAGGTACTCCGCGAGGCTGAGGCTTACGAGGGTCCATCACTCGTGATCGCTTACTCACCCTGTATCTCACACGGACTCAAGGGTGGTATGGGCAATGCACAGAACGAGCAGAAGCGCGCCGTAGAGTGTGGTTACTGGCACCTCTGGCATCACGACCCACGTCTTGAGCAGGAGGGCAAGAACCCCTTTGTACTCGACAGCAAGGAGCCTGACTTCTCAAAGTTCAAGGACTTCCTCAAGGGCGAGGTACGCTACGCTTCACTCTTCAAGATGTACCCAGAGATTGCTGAGGAGCTAGCCAACGAGTCACTCCGCTCCGCTTACAAGCGCTACAGCACCTACGTACGTATCTCATCTACCGAGTGGGAAAACAACTACGGTCCTCTCGCTGACATCCTCGATGCCAAGCCCGAGCCCACCACGCCTGAGGAGGTACATGCCGTAGACCTCACCTAGTCTGTCTGACTATCCCGAGCCTGCGGCGTAAGCCCAGCAGGCTTTCCCAACATAGCAAAGCCGTGTAGCCATCCGAACTACACGGCTTTCGTTGTGCTTTATTGCTGTCTGATGAAAGTAAGTCCGACCTCCCACGAGGGGAGGTCGTTATGCGGGGTGTACCCATCGGCTCCCCCAGTCGTTCGGGCTACGCCCTC
>URKO01000104.1 GCA_900548415.1 uncultured Porphyromonas sp. | reverse complement strand
TTTCCTAGCTTCTCTCCCCTCTAATCTCTAATCTCTAACCTCTAACTTCTAATCTCTAACCTCTAACTTCTAATCTCTAACCTCTAACCGCCATGCCGACCCATCACAGAGATGATCAGGAGCTCATGCGCTACCTCCTCCGGACAGCAGATCAGCTGGGGGTGGCGAGCTATGTGGCACCTTATCGGGAGCTACTCGAGCGACTCATCCGTGAGGGGCAGTATGGAGCTAGTGCAGGAGAGGACGATCGGGAGACCTTTATGGAGCAAGCTGAGATGGCTCAGCTGCTCTGCGACGAGATAGGGCTGGGTGTCGTCTCGATCTCGGCAGTCCTACTAGAGCCTCCATACATCCGCGGAACCATCACGGCGCAAGAGGTCGAGGAGCTTTGTCCGCCTGGCACACTCCCCCTCATAGAGCGTCTGGCACAGACGCATGAGTTGTACCATCGCTACGACCTACGTCAGGCAGATCAGGGAGAGGAGTTTCTCCTGACCATCGCCGAAGATATACGTGTCGTCTTGATACTTCTTGTGGAGTGCCTCAATAAGTTGGTATATGCCAAGGAGCGCATGGACGAGAGCAGTAGAGTGATGCTTGCTCAGGTGGCGCAGGTGCTCTTCGTGCCGACGGCTCACCGCCTAGGGCTTTACAAGATCAAGAGCCAGATGGAGGACTTGATCTTTAAGTACACCGACCCCGAGCATTACTACGAGATCAAGGGGCTGATGGGGCAGACGATCGTGGCACGCCAAGAGTATATGGAGGGGTTTGTAGCTCCCATTCGGGCCAAACTTGAGGAACTCCCCCTTCGCTGGCCCTACACAATCAAGTCGAGGAGCAAGACTTTTACCTCGATTATGAACAAGATGCGCAACAAAGGGGTCTCCTTTGAGGAGATCCACGACCTCTCAGCCATGCGCATCATCATCGATGCCCCGCCCGAGGAGGAGTACGAGGCGTGCTGGCTCGTTTACTCGATCGTGACGGATCTCTACACGCCCAATACGAAGCGCCTCCGCGACTGGATCTCGCAGCCTAAGGCAAACGGCTATGAGTCGCTACAGATCACCGTACAGGGGCCTGAGGGCAAGAGCGTAGAGATACAGATCCGCACCACCCGCATGGATCGCATCGCTGAGAGCGGTATGGCTGCGCACTGGCGCTACAAGGGCATCACAGGAGAGGCTAGCCTCGACTCGCAGCTCACCAGTATGCGGCAGGTGATCGAAGACTTGGCGGGGGATAAGGAGAAGGCTAATGCACAGCTCTCCCTCCGAGTCGAGTCGAGAGATATTTTTGTCTTTACCCCCACGGGGCAGATGATACGACTGCCGAAGGGGGCTACGGTCCTAGACTTTGCCTTTGCGATACACTCTAATGTGGGGCTGATGGCGCAGAGCGCACAGGTCAATGGCAAGCGCGCTAAGCTGAGAGACAAGCTGAAGAATGGCGATGTCATCAGCATCACCACGGCAAAGAACCAGCGTCCCTCCGTAGACTGGCTCCAGTCGGTCACCACACGCAAGGCTAAGAACAAGATACGCCAAGCGATACGTGACCAGCAGGAGAGCGGACTGCAAGCGGGCAAGGAACTACTCGAGAGACGCTTTAAGAATAGACATCTCGTCTACCAAGAGTCTATCTTCACCACCCTCCTACGCAAGATGGGGTACAAGGGGAATATGGATTTCTTCATAGACCTCTCCGAGGAGCGGATCAATGTGCCGAACTTCCTCGATCAGTATGCGGAGCTTTGTGCCGAGGCGGAGGCTCGTGCTGCCGAGAGCAGACGGGTGGCTCCGACACCGACTGCGATCAAGTCGACAGAGGCCCCCGACGGACGGGAGATTGTGGTCTCTACGGCAGACTTCAAGGGGCTAGAGTACACACTGGCTAGCTGCTGCAACCCTAAGATGGGCGACGAAATCTTTGCCTATCCCTCCAAGTCAGGACTGAAGATACATACCCGCAACTGCCCCAACGCCATCGACATCTTAGGGCGTCACGGAGATCGTGTCTTGCCAGCTCGCTGGCGCGGTATGGAGAGTTCTACGGTGGTGGCGACGCTCTATGTGACGGCTCTCCATGACGCTGTCGCGATAGGACGCGTCATCTCTACGTTGCATCAAGCGGACGACTGCACGCTGCTCAACGAGGAGCAGCAACTCGACGGGGGGCTTTGGCACGGCACCTTTACCTTTAGAGAGGGGGAGCGGCAAGCGCTCTTTGCCCTACAAGCGCAACTACAAAGTATCAAAGGGGTGCAACAAGTGCGCCTCGAGCAGTAGCCAGCACAGCGATCACCGACAGTTAGACCCCGAAGAAATAGAGCAGTGCATGACATAGCATCTCATAAGGCGCAAAGAGGTCGTAGCTGTAATGGCAACGAACTAACCACACTGGTGGAGGAGCGAATGAATCGCTACGCCCCTTTTGCCTGCTTTCGCCTACCTGGCGAGGGGCGTACGGTGCGTGAGATTGGGCTTCATCACCCAGCCCGGGCTGTGGAGACTACTGCTGAGGAGCTAAGGGGTCGGGAACATTTAGCAGGCTTCTTGATAGCGCCCTTCGCCGTGACGGCTGAGACACCGATGCTCTGGATCGAAGAGGAGCAGGAGGCGAGGGTGCTACAGCTCACGGAGGGCGACGATAAGGCACTCGAAGGCTTTCCTCCTGTGGCTCCGATACCACAAGCGTTGCCCGATAGTTATCGTACGACCTTCGATCGCTTTATGGAGCATCTAGAGGAAGGGGTGGCGGAGAAGCTGGTCTTGGCGCATCGTGTCGAGCTGCCCAGCATCGCTACGGCACAAGAGGTTGCAGCCTTTGACAAAGCCTTGACGCACTATCCGCGTGCCTTCGTGTCGCTCTGCTACACGCCTCAGACGGGGCTGTGGCTCTGTGCTACCCCAGAGATGCTCCTTAGAGGTGATGGCACGCGCTGGCAGACGGTAGCACTGGCTGGGACGATGCCTCGGCAACGAGATGGCGAGCCGCCCCTCTGGAGTGAGAAGAATAGACGGGAGCATCGCTACGTGCAGCGCTTCATCGGAGAGCTACTAGAGCAGGAGGGAATCCCTTACCATGCGCTTGCGGTCGAGACGACAACGACCGGCGCATTACAACATCTGCAGGCGCGCTTTGCTTTGCAGCTTCCCGACGGCTATGCGCCGATAACCTTGGCGGAGCGTCTTCACCCTACGCCAGCGATCTGTGGCACGCCTCAGCGGGTGGCGCAGCGTGTGATCCTCGAGGAGGAGACCTCGGGGCGTTCTTATTATTCAGGCTTCCTGGGGTGGTATGAGCCTGAGCGGTGCGTCGATCTCTTTGTCCAGATACGCTGTCTGCAGTTGCTCCCCGAGCAGGCTCTGCGACTCTATGCGGGGGGCGGCATCGTGCGTGGGTCCAGTCTCGAAAGCGAGTGGCAGGAGGTGCTGCATAAGCTCTCGGCAATACATAGTCTTATAAGGTAAAGGAGGAGCGTGATGATACCGATGGAAGATCCTGTGATCAGCGAACTAGTTGCTCTGCTTCAGGCACATGGTGTGCGTGATGTGGTGCTATGCCCAGGTAGTCGCAATGCGCCGCTCGTGCATGCGCTCAGCCACCAGCTTGCGGGAGCGACCTGCCACTCGATCATCGATGAGCGTAGCGCGGGCTTCTACGCGCTCGGCTTGGCTCTCGCCACGCATCGAGCGGTCGTGGTGTGCTGTACCTCTGGCACGGCGGTGGCAAACCTTCACCCAGCTGTCGCGGAGGCTTACTATCAAGGGGTGCCACTGATTGTTCTGTCGGCCGATAGACCTGAGCGTTGGATCGGACAGTGGGCTGGACAAACGCTGCCTCAGCCAGGACTCTTCGGCTCACTGGTGCGCAAAGCGGGGCACCTGCCAGAGCCTCACACCGAGGAGGAGCGGTGGTACTGCAATCGTCTGGTCAACGAAGCTCTCCTCGCAGCTTTGGCTCCGCTTCCTGGTCCCGTGCAGATCAACGTACCGATCAGCGACCCGGGCATCTCCTTGCTCCCGCCAACTTCAGCAAAGCACGCCCCTGAGTCCAGCGATAGACGGGCCATTGGGATGCAGCCAGGACGTCGGATTCAGCAACTTTATCCGTATAGTATCGATGCGCAGGCGGTTGAGTCCTTGCTAAGCCGAATCGTCACGTTCGAGCGCAAGATGATACTAGTAGGACAGGAAAGTTGGTCTGCTGCGACGAGTACGGGGGATAACTTTCCACAAAACTTGCGGGAGCAATTTCTCTGTATCGGAGAGTCGCTATCGAATAGCCCCGTATCGATCTGTTCGCTCGATGCGTTCCTAGCGTCACTCAGCGAGGTGGATCGACGAGCACTACAGCCCGACCTGCTAATCACCCTCGGCGGACATATCGTCTCCAACAAGCTGAAGCAGTACCTGCGCAGCTACCCGCCACGGGAGACGTGGCACCTGTCGCCTGATCCCTCGGTGGTAGACCTCTTCTGCAGTCTCACCGAGCAAATCATAGCACCTGTTGAACCATTTCTTGAGACAATGGCTCAGAGCTTGGCGGGCTGTGCTAGCTCGCCCTATGCACGTCACTGGCGGGAGCGTATTGATCGACTACCATCTCCGACAACACGCTACAGTTCTCTGGCAGTGGTGGGGAGCCTCCTAAGCCATCTACCCGAAGAGCCTTGCGTGCTACACCTGGCTAACAGTTCGTCGGTGCGCTATGCGGAGCTTTTTCGCAAGCCTCGTCGGCTCCTCACGCTTTGCAACCGAGGCACCAGTGGCATAGAGGGTTCGCTCTCGACCGCCTTAGGCTTCGCCCGCCAGAGAGCCGAGGAGCGGCACTTCATCGTCATCGGCGACCTGAGCTTCTTCTACGATCTCAATGCGCTGGGGCTGCCTGAGGTAGGAAGCAATGTGCGGGTGCTACTGCTCAACAACCAGAGGGGGAGCATCTTCCAGAGTCTGCCGACCTTAGAGATGGACCGCCTCTCGCAACGCTACATCACTGCCGAGCATCAGCTAAGAGCGCAGGGCTGGGCGGAGAGCTGTGGCTGGGAGTACCTGTCGGTACACGAGGCGAGCGAGTTGGAGGAGACGATGGCTTACTTCGTCGGACCCGCCGAGCGTCCGCGTCTCCTCGAGGCTTTCGTCTCCTCAGAGGATGAGATCGCCGAACTACAGACCTATTTCAAGCAATTACAACCAAGAGAAGAGTTATGAGTGAAAAGAACCAACGGGTATGGAAGCCCCTCAAAGCGTACGAAGATATCCTCTTCGACTACTACAACGGCATCGCGCGCATCACAATCAATCGTGAGCGCTACCGCAACGCTTTTACGCCGACCACAACGGCCGAGATGAGCGACGCTCTGCGCATCTGCCGTGAGGATCAGAGTATCAATGTGGTGGTCCTGACGGGTGCTGGCGACAAGGCG
>URKO01000103.1 GCA_900548415.1 uncultured Porphyromonas sp. | reverse complement strand
AGATCTACACTCTTTCCCTACACGACGCTCTTCCGATCTATACGAAAAGCCTTTCTCGACTTCTTTGAGGAGCATGGGCACCGCATTGTACCCTCGGCACCGATGGTGATCAAGGACGACCCCACGCTCATGTTTACCAATGCCGGGATGAACCAATTTAAGGACATCATCCTGGGCAATAAAGAGCCTCAGTATCGTCGTGCAGCAGACTCGCAAAAGTGTCTCCGCGTGAGCGGTAAGCACAACGACCTCGAGGAGGTAGGACGCGATACCTACCACCACACCATGTTTGAGATGCTGGGCAACTGGTCCTTTGGCGATTACTTCAAGAAAGAGGCTATCGAGTTCGCCTGGACTTTCCTCACGGAGCGTCTCCAGCTACCCAAGGATCGGCTTTACGTGACCGTCTTCGGCGGCAGTGCCGAGGAGGGACTGAGCCGTGACGACGAGGCGGCAGGCTACTGGCTACAGTACACCACGGAGGATCGTATCATCGACGGCTCGCGCAAGGACAACTTCTGGGAGATGGGTGACACGGGTCCTTGCGGTCCTTGCTCCGAGATACACATTGACCTGCGTAGCGAGGAGGAGCGTCAGCTCGTCTGCGGTCGTGATCTAGTCAACAAGGATCACCCACTGGTCATCGAGATCTGGAACCTCGTCTTCATGCAGTACGACCGCAAGGCTGACGGACATCTAGAGCCTCTACCCCACAAGGTGATCGATACCGGCATGGGCTTCGAGCGTCTCTGTATGGCTATGCAGGGCAAGAAGTCGAACTACGACACCGACCTTTTCACCCCTCTGATCCGTGCCATCGAGACACTCAGCGGGGAGCAGTATGGTCAGAACGAGCAGGTGGATATCGCCATGCGTGTCGTCGCTGACCACATCCGTACGATCGCTTTTGCTATCGCCGACGGACAGCTCCCGAGCAATGCTAAGGCGGGCTACGTGATCCGTCGTATCCTACGTCGTGCCGTGCGCTACGCCTACACCTTCCTCCATGCCGATGAGCCGATGCTCTACACGCTCCTACCCACGCTCAATGAGGTGATGGGCGAAGCTTATCCCGAGATCGTGGCTCAGCGCGAACTGATCGCTTCGGTGATCAAAGAGGAGGAGGAAAGCTTCCTACGCACCCTCGCTCAGGGACTTAAACTTCTAGAGAGCAAAATCCAGGAGCTACCCCAGGACGCAAAAGTTCTGTCAGGTGCCGACGCTTTCGTCCTGTACGACACCTACGGCTTCCCACTAGACCTCACGGAGTTGATCCTGTCAGAGCGTGGTATGACGCTCGATCAGGTCGCTTTTGACAAACTGATGCAGGAGCAGAAGAGTCGTGCCCGTCAGGCGGCTGCCGTTGATGCTGCCGACTGGGTGGTCCTCGATGAGGAGACCACCGAGAGCACCTTCGTAGGCTACGAGACGCTCCAGATCGAGACGCATATCCTGCGCTACCGCAAGGTGGCTGACAAGAAGCGCAGCTACTATCAGGTGGTGCTGGCTGAGACGCCCTTCTACGCTGAGATGGGTGGTCAGGTGGGCGACAAGGGCGTGCTGATCGCTCAGGACGGCACCGAGTACCCGATCCTAGACACCAAGCGGGAGAACAACCTCACCGTCCATATCCTCTCGACCCTCCCCGCAGATCCTAAGCAACCACTCATCGCGCGTGTCGGTGCTGAGCTACGTCACCTCACGGAGGCAAACCATACGGCGACGCACCTGATGCACCACGCACTGAGAGCCGTACTCGGCACTCATGTAGAGCAAAAGGGTTCGCTCGTATCGGCAGACCTGCTACGCTTTGACTTCTCTCACTTCAAGAAGGTAACTCCCGAAGAGATTGCCGAGGTAGAGCGTCTGGTCAATGCTGAGATCCGTGCCGATAGGCCTCGTGATGAGCAGCGTAATGTGCCGATCGCCAAGGCTAAGGAGATGGGTGCTATGGCACTCTTTGGCGAGAAGTATGGCGATGAGGTGCGTGTCATCAAGTATGGCGACTCAGTCGAGCTATGCGGTGGTACCCACGTGGCTAGCACGGGGCAGATAGGCTTTTTCAAGATCATCAGCGAGGGCTCTATTGCCGCTGGCATCAGACGTATCGAGGCGGTCACGGGTCCCAAGGCGGAGGAGTATGTACAGCATCTGGAGGAGCAGTTGCAGCTCTTCAACGAGCGACTCAACAATGTACCCGACCCGCTCAAGGCACTAGACCGACTGATTGCCGAGGGTGCCGAGCAGCGCAAAGCTATCGAGCAGTACACCAAGGCTCAGGCGGAGCAAATAGCGCTACAGGCTCTAGCCGATCAGACGAAGCATGGCGAGACAACTATCGTTGCCGTCAATAAGCCAATGAGTAGCGATGTCGCTAAGGATGTCGCTGGCACCATTCGCGAGCGACTACAAGGCTCTTATCTAGCACTCATCGGTGCTGCCGAGGAGGGCAAGTGTACCCTCACAGTGATCCTCTCGCCAGACCTTGTCGACAAGGGACTCAACGCTAGCAAGCTCATCAAGGAGGTCGCCTCGCTCATCAAGGGCGGTGGCGGTGGTCAGCCACACTTTGCGACGGCTGGCGGACGCAACCCTGAGGGGCTACAAGCTGCCATAGACCATATCGTCTCGCTGATTTAGCAGCTAGACCAACAGCTAGACCAGATGCCACCCCTATCCTTCATCTCCACCCAGTCGAGGGTGCTCGTGGGCAACCTGATGGGCGACTACCTGCGGGAGTTGCTCCGCCAGGGGAAGCCCGAGAGCTACTACCTACTGGCAGATGCGAGGGTGTGGCATCTGAGCCAAGAGCTGATAGCGAAGAGTTATCCCGAGCTGACGGAGCTGCCTCGCTATCTGATTAACGACCCTGAGGAGGCGAAGAGCCTGGAGGGCATCGCCGAGATGGCGCGCTGGCTCCTCGAGCAGGGAGCCACTCGTGGAGCTACACTCATCGCACTGGGCGGTGGAGCCGTGAGCGACGCCGTCGGCTTCCTCGCTCAGATCTATATGCGGGGTGTCTCGCTCGTCCTACTCCCCACGACGCTCCTCGCCATGGCAGACGCGGCTGTGGGGGGCAAATGCGGGGTCAACTTTGCGGGTGTTAAGAACCTCCTCGGAGCTTTTACCGATGAAGCTACCACACTGACGCTCTGCGACACAGCTTGGCTGGAGAGCCTCCCAGAGGAGGAGCTACGCTCAGGCTGTGGCGAGCTGATCAAGTATGGACTGCTCGTTAGTCCCGACCTGTGGCGTCGGCTACTGCAAGTACTGCCCGAGCAACCGCTCTCCTTAGAGCAACTCACCCCGCTCATTCGTGAGGCAGTGCAGTTCAAACTCGACATCGTGGCGCAGGATCGTCTAGATCAGGGGCTCCGTCACCAGCTCAACCTAGGGCACACCTTCGGACATGCCTTTGAGGCGTGGAGCCATCAGCACAGCGACACGCCTTTGCTACATGGAGAGGCGGTGGCTCTGGGACTTGTGCCCGAGCTTTACCTCTCGCATGTCAAGCTAGGCTTCCCCAAGGAGGTGCTACACCAGTTGCTCGCCGTAGTGCAGGAGCTATACCGTCCGCTCGCCATCACCTGCCGAGACTACGATGCGCTCAGGGAACTGATGCTCCACGACAAGAAGAATAGCGACGCCCAGCGCATCACCACCGTCGCGCTCTCGGCCATCGGTCAAGTCCACGAACTACAAAACGCTCCCCTCGACATCACCGAGGCGCTCGACTACTACCAAGACACGATGCTGTAAGCAGCCAGACGTGTACCCCGTTGTAGGGACGCACGGCTAGTGTCTAGCCGGAGGGCGTCCGTCCCCGTTAAAACCACGACGCTGTAACCTGTTATACAACGGACGCCCTCCGACTCGACACTTTCGTGCGTCCCTACACGGCGACGTTTTGCTTTGATACGACTTCTGTAGGGACGCACGATCTGTGCGTCCGTTGTCGATCTAGCCGACAATATAACGATTGCAGAGCGACCGCTTGCGGTCGGACGAATCATAGCCCCCAGTCGAAGGAGCAAAGCTCCGAACGACTGGGGGGACATAGGTGCGTATAAGGGGAAACGACCTCCCCTAGCGGGAGGTCGGACTAGAGCTGTAGATTCGTTTAGTCCGACCCACAAGGGGTCGATAAATCAGGAGGCGTCTAGCGTCCGTGGGTCGTTCGGGGCTTTGCCCCTTCGACCCACGGCTATGATTCGTCGGACCTCTGCGAGGTCCTTCTGTGTGCGTCATTCTATTATGCTACTGGTGCTACAGCGTTTGATGAGTGGAATTGTCGTGCTGACGTAGCTTGTGTAGGGGCGGACCTGCGTGTCCGCCCACAGAATAGACTGCGCTCAGGTGAGGACGGGCGGACACACAGGTCCACCCCTACGGTGGGAGCCCCCACCCCGACGGTGCGTTTCTCGGAGTGCGTCGCTCCCCCTTAGAGAGAGACTGTTGCAAAAGTCAACAGTCTCCTTAGGGGCTGTTGATACGCTTGCAGATTACAGAGCGACGCTGAGTGCACCTGAGCTCTGTCTCGATGAGCTGTCGTACTACCTTTGCACCGTCTATCTATTTTATCGAGGCTCCCCCACCTTAGTGGCTATGATACAGCAATCGGGGTAGCTCTCACTAGGAGGACTACCCCGATTACGCTATTTATATGCGACGAGCGCCTGTTCTTATCGCTGAAGCTTCTTGATCCAGCGGAGACCGTCGGCGGACTGTACGTCGAGCAGTACGACGTCCGTCTCGGGCATTTCGATCTCTACCTGCGTCTGACCTTCGGTCGTAGCACGCTCTAGTAGATAGCCGTGTACGCTGTACAGCTGGTAGCCTGCGATACCCTGATCGTAGGAGATGCGATAGCCCGTAGCGGTGCGCTCGATGGCTAGATCAGCCTGGTGATCCTGCTGCGGCTCGTAGCGGATATTGCCGTACGACATACGTAGCTCGAAGCGACGTCCGTCACGCTCGCTATAGCCGTAGCTGTAGGTCGGGTTGACCCGCAGATCCTGCTCGGTGCCACGCAGACGATCGTAGAGAGACAGCTTGTCGAAGGGCTTCTCCGCCAACGTCGTGAAGTCTAGCGTGAGCATGCCATCGGTAGGCGCAAAGACGCCTAGCTCGACCACGGCACTAGGCACATTGGTCTGTACGAAGTTGCAGCTACTATCGGTCGGGCTGATGAAGTAAACAAGCGGAGCTGTCTGCATACCCTCCGGCGCAATCATCGCAGGGATTGACTCTTCCGTATCTTCGGGCAGCAGTACCGCAGAGGTATAGCCACCCTCGGCATCGGTCACCTTCACCGCGACATACCGCTCGGGTTCCTTGCTCGACCCCTCGTCCGTGCTGCGCAACTCAGCTCCCTTTCCTTCTGGACTATTAGGATCTACAAGCACAGAGTACTTTGGTGCAGTAGGAAAGTAAACATTGGGCGTCCCATCCAACCTAAGCATAACCATAAAGGCTTGCAGGG
>URKO01000102.1 GCA_900548415.1 uncultured Porphyromonas sp. | reverse complement strand
GCAGTGGATTGCCACCACTTATCTAGCTTGGCACCTGCAGCGTGACCGGGGGATTATAGACGGGAGCGAGTGCGACCGCACCTTTCACGCATACTATCTCCAGCACAAGGAGTCGCTCAACCTCCCCGCTCAGTGGTACCTTGACGCTCAGATTACCTACTACAGTCCGCTATTTGTCGGTGTCTACAAGACTCAGAGCCAGTGGTGGATCAATCTATCTATTAGCAAGCGCATCGCCTCCTGGAAGCTCTCCCTCTCGTGCTACGACCTGCTAAATAGCAATGTAGCACGGGGCGAGATCATGGGGCTCTCCCAGCCGATAGCCTTCGTCCAGAACTGGTACAGTCCGAAGGTCACGCTCAGCATCAGCTGTACGCTAGGCAATAAGCGCCTCAAGAGCTCTAGCCGCCAGACAGTCAATAGCGAGTCTCGCCTCACCGGCTCAGCCAACGAGGGGCTCTCATTTAGCAAACCTTAAATAGCCATTTAGGAGGCCCTACGGGAGTAGAGCTTTCCTCTCCGTACGGGCGCAGTCTATGTCCATACGGGTGGCAATTTATTTTCATCTGGGTGAAAATCTAGTTTCATACGAAGGAAACTCCAGTTTCATAGGTAGGAAACTCTAGTTTCATACGGAGGAAACTACTCGCCTTAGGGAAGGATACCTTGTTCTAGGTATGCGGTTTGCTTTTTATTTTGGGTGCTTACCCCTATCTTTGCTGGTGTTGGTGGGGATGTCCTACCGACGATCAACCAATCTTTATCTAAAACTTAAATGCAAATGACTATGCAACCTATTATCAATAGCAACTTACCAGAGTTCAAAGTACCCGCATATACCAAGTCCAAGGGCTTTCACGAGGTCTCTAACGAGGACCTCAAGGGGCGCTGGAGCGTACTCTTCTTCTATCCTGGCGACTTTACCTTCGTATGTCCTACGGAGCTAGCTGACCTTGCCGACAACTATGCTGAGTTTCAGCAGATCGGCGTGGACATCTACTCTGTGAGCACTGACTCGCACTTCGTTCACAAGGCTTGGCAGGATGCTAGCGAGGCGGTCAAGAAGGTTCAGTACACGATGCTCGCTGATATGCGCTTCGAGCTGGCTCGCGCCTTCGGCGTGATGATCGAGGAGGCTGGACAGGCTTACCGTGGCACTTTCCTCATTGATCCAGACGGCAAGGTGCGTGTGGCTGAGATCCATGACAACGGCATAGGCCGTGACGCTCAGGAGCTACTGCGCAAGGTGCGCGCGGCTCAGTTTATCTATGAACACCCAGGCGAGGTGTGCCCCGCTAAGTGGAGACAAGGCGATGCCACTCTCAAGCCTAGCATAGACCTAGTTGGTAAGATCTAACACCTAGATTCACAGATCAAGACGAGAGGGTTGTGTCGTATACTCACACGAGCGGCACAGCCCTCTACTCTTTCTAAAAAACAGCACAATCATGAGACTAGACCAAGATACCTTACAGCAACTGCAAAGCATCTTTGCCTCGCTAAAGCACCGATACACGCTCAGAGCGAAGGCTCCCGAGGGTGACCACTACGGAGAGCTAGAGCAGCTCCTCGGCGACTTCGCCTCGACCTCTCCGCAGCTATCGCTAGAGATGAGCGTGGGCGACAAGCTGAGCGTGGAGATACTGCGTGACGACAAGCCCACGGGGATAACCTTTAGGGCGATCCCCTCGGGGCATGAGTTTAGCAGTCTGATATTGGCCATATACAATGCGGATGGTCAGGGAAAGAACCTCCCCGATGCGGCTATCTGCGACAAAATCCGTTCGCTACGCAAGCCTATTCATCTGCGTAGCTACATTTCGCTGAGCTGTACCAACTGCCCCGACGTGGTGCAGAGCCTTAACCTGATCACGCTCATAGCGGGTGAGGGGGTGACCCATGAGATGGTCGACGGAGCTCTCTACACGGAGGAGGCTAAGGAGCTAAACATATCGGCCGTACCGACGGTCTACCTGGGAGATCAGGTGCTACATATAGGCAAGAGTTCGCTGGGTGAACTACTCGGCAAGCTAGCCGACGCTGTCGGAGTGGAGCCATCGTCCGCCACGGCAGCGCGCAAGGAGTACGACCAGATCGTCATCGGTGGTGGTCCTGCGGGTGCAGCCGCTGCGCTATACTCGGCTCGCAAGGGACTGTACGTGGCACTTGTGGCGGACCGCATGGGTGGTCAGGTGAATGAGACGACGGCTATCGAAAACGTCCCCTCCGTGCTTCACACGACAGGGACGCAACTGGCCGAAGATCTGCGCCAGCATGTGCTACACTACCAGGTAGAGATACTGGAGCAGAGACATGTCGAGCAGATCAAGCTGGTCGATACCCAAAAGGAGGTAGTCACCTCACTCGGTGAGACGCTCGTAGCACCGCAAGTGATCATCGCCACTGGAGCCTCCTGGCGTAAGCTGGGTGTACCAGGTGAGGCGGAGCATATTGGTCGCGGGGTAGCCTTCTGCCCGCACTGCGACGGGCCGTTCTTCAAGGGCCAAGATATAGCGGTCGTGGGCGGTGGTAACTCAGGCATTGAGGCTGCTATCGACTTAGCGGGCATTTGCAAGCATGTGACCGTCTTGGAGTTTATGGAGAGCCTCAAGGCAGACACCGTACTGCAGGAGCAGCTGGCTAAACTACCGAACGTGACTGTCCACACGAACGTGGCAACGGAAGAGGTCATTGGTGACGGCAGCAAGGTGTCCGCACTGCGCATAGCTCCTCGTGACGGGAGTGCTCCCTTCGAACTAGCTGTCGCTGGAGTCTTCGTGCAGATCGGGCTCAAGGCGAATACGGATGTCTTCGACGGTCTGGTCGAGCGTAACCGCATGGGCGAGATCGTCATCGACGACCACTGCCGCAGCTCCGTAGCGGGTATCTATGCCGCAGGCGACTGTGCCAGCATCCCCTACAAGCAGGTGGTGATCGCTATGGGCGAGGGTGCCAAGGCTGCTCTCTCCGCCTTCGATGATCGCATTCGCACGAAAGGGTGAGGTTGGCTGTTAGCTGTTGGCTGTTGGCTGTTAGCCGATGCACGCAAGGGTTAGGGCCACACACCTACACAAAGAAGAGACTCCCCGTAGCTGGACACGATCCAACTGGAGGGGAGTCTCACTCATGAATCCTAAAATGCCACAAATCATAACTCGACTTGCGGAATCTAGATCCTCACTATTGCCCACCAACCGACTCAGCAACCACCTAGGGGCGCTCTCAGATCTCGAGCAGCCGAGGAGCATTGAGCGTGCGACTGCTTTCGTTCATCATGGCGCCGTTCGAATAGATCGTTTCACCTCTTTTCAGCACGCCATACTGCTGATGGATATGCCCGAAGAGGTGCAGGCGAGGCTTGATCTCATGCACTCGACGCAGGAGTGTGGCAGAGCCGTAGTTGGTCTGGTCGGCATAGTCCAAAATGCCATAGGGCGGACGATGCGTGACCAAGACATCTGTGTCTAGCGGTATATCCGCCTCGTATTGCTCCTGGTGGCCATCGGCACAGTCTGGCACAAACAGCGGGACTCCGTAAAACTTCACCCCCTCAATCTCTACCCCAGAGTTGTAGAGCAGGTGTACCGTGTCACTGAGTCCGCTCACAGTAGCCCTGTACATACAGAAGTCGTGATTACCACAGGTGAAGAGCTTGTACCGGTAGTCCAAGTCGCACAGCCAGTTGATAAAGTCCTCTGCCTCGTCTGCACTACCATGCATAGTAAAGTCTCCAGAGTGCACTACAACGTCTGCCGCAGGCAAATCCCGCAGCCGCTTGTGATAGCCATGCGTATCAGATAGATGTAGTATCCTCATTGTCATTACTAGTACGTGAGAGTTACTTCAAGAGAGGAGCGTTGAGGCGAGTGTTTATACGAATTATTTACTGTCGTGTAGCTCTCGTAGATAGAGGCGGGCGCACATCTCGGCGTCGTCGCCTGCGCGGTGGTGCGTCCCCTCGGGGATGGATAGTTGCTCGCAGAGGTAGGCGAGCGTATGGCAGCCGTAGTCGTAGATCTGACGAGCACGGCGTAGCGAGCAGTCCCACTGCAACTCGGGGAGTGGGAGTTCGTAGAGCTGTGCCGTCTGCTCCAGGCAACTTCGATCAAACGGAACATTGTGCGCGACCATCAAGGCACCCTCGCCTAAGTATTGCGTAGCTATCTCTTGCCACACCTCGGCAAACGATGGTGCCATCTTCGTATCCTCCGGACGGATGCCATGGCACTGCATATTCCAGTAGCTGTATCGGTTGCCCTCAGGTTGTACCAGCCAGGAGCGTGTCTCAACGATCTCGCCGTTGCGGACCACACAGATCCCCACCTCACAGATGGAGGTGCGCTGTCCCGTGGCGGTCTCAAAGTCTATCGCTATAAAGTCTAAGGTATTCATCACGCTTCTGTTGTTGGCTCGTAGTATGCCATAAGGTTCTTGGCAAAGTTATACATCTCCTCTCGTACGGACTGAGGCTCCAGCACCTCAATCTGATCGCCCATTGCTAATAGAGCTTGATAAAGATCATACGTAGGACAGACCTCCAGCTCAAAGCAAGCCACACCCTCCACCTCTGAGGGTAGCTCTCTCTGCGACTCATGTATCGGTAGCGTGCGAAGGTAGTCCGCTCCATGATCATAGGCATTGAGCAGCAAACGCACAGGCTCCTCCTCAGAGTGAATCACCCCACAACAGCCTCGGTAGTAAGCCTCTATATCAAAGGTCTCATCCATCACAAAGCTCTCCTCAAGCGGTTCGCAAGCTAAGATGCGATCCAGAGCATAGACTAGATAGACATCCTTCGGGCGCGAGCCCCCGTCCTCAGCATTGAGCTCTACATTGCGAGCTGAGTAGTAAGGGCTGCGAGCCAGGAGGTACCATCTACGATTCGCCACTTTGAGATAGTAAGGCTCCGCCTCGAAGCTGTAAGCCTCAGGTCTGCCAAACCCCTGGTAAGTCATCTGGATAACCTTGCCGTGACGCATCGCCTCGGCAATCACGTTGAGCCACTTACGCCCAGAGGGCACATGCTCGAAGAGAATTCGCCCCTGGAGCTTGCTGTCGGCTTGTATCTGATTCATCGCCGTGTAGGAGTCTATGAGCCAGCTGCGCAGGTTGTCCTGCTCCAGCTCCTCGGGATTATCAATGTAGTAGCGGTAACCATCTTGGGGGTCACATAAGATATCCACCTGAAAGATGTCGAGGATCGCCGCCCGATGATTGTGAAAGGTGCGCTTCGGCAGAGGCTCCTCGTAGCTCAACCCGCTATCCACCCAGTGGCGACTAATCTCCTCAAAGGTCAGTCGTCCGTACTGGCGAAATTGCTCGATCAGCCAGACATATCGTCCGAATTTGTTTGCCATACAACTATTATTCTCTTTCTCTAAGGGCAAAGATACAACATTGCCTCTGCCAAACCGTGGTACAAGGCATAGCTTTTCAGTCTAAAACTGCAATGGCTTTCACATAGCACACCATTGGTCGCTATATGAAAGCCATATTAC
>URKO01000101.1 GCA_900548415.1 uncultured Porphyromonas sp. | reverse complement strand
GAATAACTATGAGCCACTCCTCACTGATTAGCGAACTGAAGGCGCGTGGGATGATTCATAATATCATGCCAGGCACCGAAGAGCAACTCACAGAGCATTTGACGACGGCCTACGTGGGCTTTGACCCGACGGCTGACTCGCTCCACATCGGTCACCTTGTCGGCGTGATGATGCTCCGGCACTTGCAGCGTGCTGGGCACAAGCCGATAGCTCTACTGGGTGGTGCTACTGGTATGATCGGCGACCCCTCGATGAAGTCCCAAGAGCGCAACCTACTAGACATGGATACGCTCCGACACAATCAGGAGTGCATCGGTCGACAGCTGGGGCACTTCCTCGACTTTGAGTCTGACGCTCCCAATAAGGCACTCCTGCTCAACAACTATGACTGGATGAAGGACTACAGCTTCCTCAACTTCATCCGAGACATCGGTAAGCATATCACGGTGAACTATATGATGGCGAAGGACAGCGTCAAGCGTCGCCTCGAGGCAAATGCCGAGGCGGGACTCTCCTTCACAGAGTTCTCCTACCAGCTCCTCCAGGGCTACGACTACCTGCACCTCTACCGTGAGTACGGCTGCCGTGTGCAGATGGGTGGTTCGGACCAGTGGGGCAATATCACGACCGGTACGGAGCTGATACGCCGTATCGATGGCGGTGAAGCCTTTGGTGTGACCTGCCCACTGATCAAGAAGGCTGACGGCACAAAGTTTGGCAAGACAGAGCAAGGCAACGTCTGGCTAGATCGTCGCTACACGTCTCCCTACACCTTCTGTCAGTTCTGGCTCAACGTATCCGACGAGGACGCCGAGCGTTTTGTCAAGATCTTTACCAGCATCCCACTAGAGGAGATCGACTCACTCATAGAGCGTCACCGCCAGGCACCGCATGAGCGCCTCCTCCAGCACACGCTTGCCGAGGAGCTCACGGTCATGGTACACGGACGCGAGGACTACGAGCAGAGCATGTCGGCCGGGCAGATACTCTTTGGCAACAACACGCACGACCAGCTGCGTCAGATGTCGGAAGAGCTACTCAAGGAGGTGATGGCAGGCGTGCCGCACTACGATGTGGCCCGGACGCTCCTAGAGCAGGCAGACGGCGTCAAGCTGCTAGACCTACTGGTAGAGCATGCTCCGATCTTTAAGTCCAAGGGCGAGCTGCGCAAGCTGATCGCTTCGAATGGCATCAGCCTCAACAAGGAGAAGGTTGCTGACCAAGAATGTGTGGTTACCACCGATGACCTGATCGCTGGCAAGTATCTGATCGTGCAGCGAGGTAAGAAGAACTACTACCTCATCACGGTCTCTGCCTAGCACAAAAAGGGAAGCCCTATGCTCCTCTCGGTCGTTCTAGTCAACTACAAGGTGCCACAGCTGACCATCGAGGCGGTTCGCTCGGTGCTGGCTAGTTGTCGTCAGATCGAGGGCGAAGTAGAGGTGATCGTGCTGGACAATGCTTCGGGCGATGACTCGATGGAGCGTCTCCGCACAGCCTTGGGCGCAGAGCCTAGGGTAAAGTTGCTGGAGAGCGCAACCAATGGAGGCTTTGCCCGTGGCAATAACCAAGCCATTGCCGAGGCACGTGGAGACTATCTCCTGTTGCTCAATCCTGATACACTAATCGGGGAGTCAACGCTCACCTACTGCTTGACCTTCCTCCAGACCCATCCCGAGGCGGGTGCCGTGGGGCCTCGCCTCATCAACCAGTCTGGGGCGATGCACCCCGAGAGCAAGCGGGGCGTGCCTACGCTGTGGCATAGTTTCTGTCGCTTCACACGTCTCTACCGCTTGGCACCTCACTCTGCATGGCTCAATGGTTACTACCAGGGGCATCTCTCGCCTGATGAAGTGCAGCAGGTACCGGTGCTGACGGGTGCCTTCCTGATGATGCGACGGGCACTATACCTAGCGGTGGGTGGACTCGACGAGCGCTACTTCATGTATGGCGAGGACATAGATCTCTGCTACACGATAGCGCGAGCGGGCTACCACAACTATTATCTCCCCACGCCTGTACTACACTACAAGGGCGAGTCAGAGCAGGCCGCCGACAGGGTGCGCTACGAGGAGAACTTCTACGGAGCGATGCGCCTCTTCTACCTCAAGCATCAGGGGGAGAGTTGGTGGAGCCGGCACGTGACCACGCCACTGGTACTTGCTGCCATCAACGTGCAGCGACGCTTGGCGCAGGGGCGGCGCAAAGCGAGAGCTTCGCACGTCACGCTACCTGCACCGCACACAGTTTCGCTGACACTTGCCGAGCTAAGTGCAGATGTAGAGGCTTTTCCCCCAGGGACTCGACTAGAAGTGTCGCTGGCGGGGGCTTCGTACGATGCCCTGCTGGAGACTATGGAGCGCTGCGCTGCGCGGAAATACCTATTTATAGTAAACCCATAAGACTATTTCGCTGAAGCTATGAAGCACAAACCGATCATCATAGGCGTAGCGGGCGGCACTGCCTCGGGCAAGAGCACCTTGGTGCGCCGTCTGCAGGAGACTTTTGTCGATGAGGATGTTGTAGTCCTCAGTCACGACTACTATTACAAGGCGCACGATGAGCTACCTCTGGAGCAGCGTGCTAAGCTCAACTATGATCACCCCGACGCCTTCGATACGAGGCTGATGTGCGAGCAGATAAACCAGCTTTGCGAGGGGCACAGCGTGGAGCGCCCCGTCTACTCCTTTGTCAATCACAACCGCATCCCCGAGACGGTCACCATAGATCCGCCTTGTGTGCTGATCATCGACGGCATCTTGATCTTTGAGAATGAGGAGCTACGTGACCTGATGGATGTCAAGATCTACGTACAGACGGACGATGATGTGCGCCTAGCACGACGCATACAGCGCGATGTCAAGGAGCGGGGACGCAGTGTCGATTCAGTCATCGAGCAGTACCTCACGACGGTCAAGCCGATGCACCAGCAGTTTGTCGAGCCCTCACGACGCTACGCTGACCTGATTATCCCCGAGGGAGGCTTTAACTCCGTAGCGGTGCGTCTGCTCATAGATAATGTGCGCTCGCTCCTCTCCTCAAGAGCTAAGCATTAGAGGTTAAATACTTAGCGGACAGATGTTGGATCAGATATTAGGCTTTGACCTCTCAGCTCTCGTATGGTCAGAGGTGACAGTGACGAGGATCCTAGACTTCATTGGGACCTTCGCCTTCGCTATCTCTGGCATACGCCTAGCATCGACCAAGCAGATGGACTGGTTCGGAGCTTATGTGCTGGGTGTCACGACGGCTGTGGGCGGGGGTACGCTACGTGACTTATTTCTCGGCACGACCCCCTTCTGGATGCTGCAGCCCTCCTATATGATCATTACCTTTGTTGCGTTGCTCTACGTATATATCTTTAGAAAGATCGTGATTCGCACAGCTCCGACGGTCTTTGTCTTTGACGCTATTGGGCTGGGCCTCTTTATGGTGGTGGGTGTAGACAAAACACTCGCCATGGGCTTCCCGAGCTGGGTGGCGGTCATCATGGGTACGGTGACAGGCTCCTTCGGAGGGTTGTTGCGAGACATCATCCTCAACGTGACCCCACTCATCTGTCGCCAAGACATCTACGCCTTAGCCTGCATCGCTGGAGGCATCATCTACACTTTGATGCTACGCTTCGTACCTATAGATACGGTCTACGCACAGCTCATATCAGCTGGTATGGTCATCCTGATACGCATCCTCGCAGCGCACTATCACTGGCACTTGCCCCAGCTCAAAGGGATCGACAGCTCCCATTAACTTATAGATCTTATGAAAAACATTATGACCTTCCTACCCCTTGCCCTCACGCTCCTACTGGCTTGCCAGCCCTCCACTGAAAGCAGTGCCGAGGTACCTATGGACACGATTACAACCGTAGACACTGTCGTGGCTGAGCCTCAGCCCGAGCTTACGGCTGAGCAGATCGTCATAGACCGAGAGCTAACCTTTGACAAGTATACGCTCGAGGACTCCTATGAGTATAAAGATGAGACGCGCACCATACAGTGGGATAAGATACGAGAGCAGCTCCTCCGCATAGAGCAACTACAGGATGCGCCTCATCGGTGGGGTGTACTACAAAACTATAAGAACCTAAACGGCGAAGCTCCCCTCACGAAAGCATGGTCTCGCGATAGCTACAAGCTAGTCTCTGACTCGCTCGGTGTGGAGCGCTATCAGTCGGTGCCACTCTACGCCCCCACAGACACCCTCAAGCCCGAGCTTTATGGTCGCGATGGGACGCTCATAGCGATGACCGACACCCTAGGCAGCAAGTTCTGGCAAGGCAAAGTCGAGTCTCCCGAGGCGGAGTGGTATGTGCCCCGGCGCTACATACAGCTACTGAAGCCTGACGTCACCTTCTCGCACGTAGTCGTAGTAGATCGCAAGAACCAGCACATCGTCGTGCTGGAGCGTCAGTCCCCAGCGCACTACCTCGTGCGGAGTATCAACCCCGCCACGACGGGGCGTCACAAGCCGCCCCACGCTAAAGAGACGCCTCTAGGCATCTTCCTCCTACAGCAGAAGAAGTCAAAGATGTTTTACACCAGTGATGGCTCCAGTCGCATCGCCGGCTTTGCACCGTGGGCTAGCCGCTTCACTTGCGGAGCCTATATACATGGTGTGCCCGTAAACAATCCCAAGGGTAAGATCGTCGAGTACAGTCCGTCACTTGGCACGACCCCCCGCTCTCACATGTGCGTCCGCAACGCCAGCTCTCACGCTCAGTTTATCTATGACAACTGCCCCACGCTCGCCACGCTCGTCGTCGTTATCGAGTGACCCTTTGCGGAGGGGCAGGCTTGCGGGGTGAAAGATTATTTGTACCTTTGCATCGTGTTTTTCATGGTATTAGATTATTAAGGTTAATAAAAGATTGGTTGTCGTGAGACAATCAATTTTTTTTTGTCCCTATCTGAAGGCATCAGCCCCTTGTCTTTCCCATCGGCTGGAGGCCGTTGGTTCAGACCGCAGGGCGATGTTTAGAAGATAACCATTCCGATGATACCGCAGATGAAAAGCAGCAGGATAGGGTTGGTCTTTCTGAATTTTGTGAAGTAGAAAGCAGCCAGAAACAGCACGATGCTTGCTCCGAAGACAAACGGATTGTCAGTTGGTGATCCGAAGTTCTCTTTATTCATCAGGAGAACGGCGGCAGCAGCTATCAGTCCGATGATGGCAGGGCGGAGTCCCGCAAAGATATCCTTTACGATTTTAGAATCCTTGTGCGTAATCAGATAGCGGCTGATGAGAATCATGATGATAAAAGGCAGCCACATGATGGAGAGCGAAGCCAATACCGAACCCAGCCAGGCTGCCCAGACGGGATAGCCGTCGTGAAGGCAGGTGGTATAGCCTACGTAGGTGGCACAGTTGATGCCGATAGGTCCCGGTGTAGACTGGCTGATAGCCACAATATCCGTAAACTCAGCATTGGTAAGCCAATGGTTCTTCACTACCGTCTCGTTATGGATGAGCGAAAGCATCGCATATCCACCACCAAAATTAAATGTACCAATCT
>URKO01000100.1 GCA_900548415.1 uncultured Porphyromonas sp. | reverse complement strand
ATGAACAATCCCAACGGCTGGAGCCTTTACTCCTACAAGAAGCTCCCCGACGGTATCGTTCGCTACATCAATGATGCTTTTACCGAGCGACTCAAAGAGCAACGTATCGCACAATACGATATAGAGGGTCTCCCCGAGATCATCGACGATGTGGAGACATCCATCTCCGTACCCACCTATCAGTGGGATGCCAAGGGCGAGGAGGCTAAGTCTAGTGGCACACTGGCCGGTGTCATCGGTATGATCCTCTCGGGTATCATCCTCGCCTTCATGTCGAACTATTCGGGACAGGTGATGAGCGGTGTGCTAGAGGAAAAGAAGAACCGCATTATGGAGGTCATCGTCAGCACCGTGCGACCCATAGAGATGATGATCTCAAAGATGGTCGGTGTCTTCCTCGTCGGACTGACACAGGTCGCTATCTGGTTGATCTTTGCGGGGATTATCTTTGTCGTCGGCTCTCTAGTCGCCGTGGGTGGCGTCTACGACCTATCGGCACTCTCACAGCTAGACCCCGCACAGATGGGCGGACTCGCTGGCGGTATGAGTATGGACTCCGTCACCGAGATGCAGTCTAGCCTAGAGGTGCTACAGAGCATCAACTTCGTACAGCTCATCATCATGCTCCTCGTCTACTTCATCGGGGGGTACCTCCTCTACGCTTCGCTCTTTGCAGCGATCGGGTCGAGCGTCTCGAGCGACGAAGATGCCAGTCAGTTTATGATGCCGTTCGTCCTCGTCATGATGCTCGGCTTCTACATCGCTATGGGTAGCATGGACAATCCCGATGGCACGATGGCCTTCTGGGGCAGTATCGTCCCCTTCTCGTCGCCCTTCGTGATGATGGTTCGACTACCCTATGGGGTCGCCATGTGGGAGCTCATCCTCAGCATCGTGCTGCTCTACCTCACTGCCTTTGGCATCGCTTGGCTAGCCGCACGTATCTACCGTGTCGGCATCCTCTTCACGGGCAAGAAACCCTCTCTGCGCGACCTCTGGAGCTGGATACGGATCTAGTGGTTAGTGGCTAGTAGTTAGTAGCTAGTAGTTAGTGAAAGCTACACACGCCCCCACACAGCCCCAGCGACTTATCGCATCAGCCCCCTCACCGCTCAGCAGGTGAGGGGGCTGTTTTTCTTTTCTTCTCCGTCGTAGCACGGCTAGACGAGTAGCGATCTGTGTTCCCCGTGACGTGTAACCCTTTGTAGGGGGCTCGGCCTGAGCGTCCGTTGTCGAACCAGCTTGACGCAGTAACCTTTAACGGGAACGAACGCACTCGACTAGACACTAGTCGTGACGATACCCTGTAGGGACGCACGATCTGTGCGTCCGTCCCCGTTAAAGCCTTGACGCTGTAACCTTTGACACAACGGACGCACAGATCGTGCGTCCCTACAGGGCGATGTCTTGCCTTGATACAACAGACATGCGGAAGTGTCAAACGCAGTAGGGACGCACAGCGCAATGCCGTACGTCCCTACGTTTATTCCTTAGCGGGCAACCTCTCGCGCTAGGCGACGGAGGCTCGCTGGTGTGACTGACTACTCAATCGTGATGTCGTCAATGAGGAGGTCATAGACACCCTTACTACCACCCTTGAAGGCAATGAGGTATCCTCTCTTAGCAAGAGCCTTACCACTGATGTCCAGCGTTACCTTAACCCAGTCGGTAGCATTGACACTACCAGCATAGTCGTTTTGATTCTTAGCTGCGTGAGAAGCATCCTGGATAGTAACGTCAGCGTTGTTGATGTTGCCCAGGTTGTAAGCGTAGTAGCCTTGCTGCGTTAGTCCAGGAACTATTTTATCAGCAGGGTATAGGTTGATAGAGATACCCTTGCCAGTAGCTGTACCCTTGACGTAGAAGGTAATCTTGGACTTGCCTGTAAACTCCTTGCCACTCTTGTTCTCTACCGTGAAGAAGTAACCATTCTTATCGCCCATTGTACCACTTACCTTGAGTGCATTACCCGTACGACCAGCACCAGTAGCCTCTGAGCAATAAGTGCCTACACCGAATTTGTTTAGCGTACCCTTGAAGGCTGCGAAGTCCTCAAAGTCAGCACCTGGGAAGAGTAGCTCAGCATTGCCGGGCTGTGGCTCTGGCTCTGGCTCCGTACCACCACCATTGTCATCGGGATTAACGATGATGTCATCACCATCTACGACGTCCCAGTCGGTGATCTGACCATTGACCTGATCTACTGTGATGGCACCAGATGCGAGGGTGACGTTGAACTTGTGGTTCTTGCCAGACTGGAGAGCGAGGCTTGGGAAGGTGTAGTTGTAGCTCTTGCCGTCGCTCAGCTTGATGACTAGCTTAGCGTTAGCATTGGTAGCAGGGATGACGATCGTTGGAGCGAAGGTGCCAGCAGCGAGCTGTATCTTTTGCGTAGCTGTTGCCGTGCCGTTGGTAAGCGTACCATCAGCAATCTTCATCGAGCTGGTGGTGACGATGCCCTCTAGCTGAGCTAAGGTGATAGTCGTACCAGCGGGTAGACCAGTCATGGTGAAGCTCACGAGAGCTAGCTTGTGCGTAAACTGCAGTACGTGGTTAGCTCCATTAGTAGCCTTAGCGGTCTTGATGCCCGTCAGGTTATTGGAGTAGAGGACGTCGGTCTGATCGTTGGTCAGGTCGATAGCTAGATCGGTCGTAGCGTTAACGCTGTAAGGATAGTAGCTGACGAAGTTGACCGTCTGTCCCTCGGCAAAGGTTAGTCCAGTAGCTGCAGGAGCAAAGGTAGCGGTAGCACCTCCTGCCGTGGTCTTGTACTCTACGTTGGTAGCGGTAGCGTCACCAGTCATAGAGATACCTATGGCGTCGTTTGCCTCGAAGGCGTTGCCTGCCATACGGAGGTTGAGCGCTGGGATGTTTGACCCAAACTGCATCGCCTCCTGCTGGAGTGCCTCACTCTTGTTGTCCTTGTTACAGGCAGTGAGTGCGAGTAGTGCGAGTGCACCGACAAGTAGTTTCTTCATGTCTTGTTCTATTTAAGTGATTATTGATTGTTTGCTATTTGATGGGAGTGGCAACGATATTGGACACGGTGCCATCGTCCTCCCAGTCTACGATTTGTCCATTGACAAGGTCTATGGAGATCTTGTCCTGCCCATCGAGGGAGATATTATAGTAGTAGACCTTGTTGCTGATGATGCCCAGCTGCTTGATCTCCTTGGTGTAGGTGCGCCCATTGCTGAGCGTGAGCTGTAGCTGTGCGTCCACAATATCCTTAGGAAGGATGAGAGAGGAGGCTGAGTGCTTGTCTGCACCAACGGTGAGCGGGAGCGTCTCCTTCGAACTATACGGTGTGCGCAGCTCGCCCGTGAGGACGTCAAAATCTCCCTCGACGACCATGCCTTGTAGCTGCATCGACTGCAGCGTCACACCTGCGGGAAGGCCCTGGATGGTGAAAACGATGCGTGAGAGGACGTGCCCGAAGAGGAGCGTGTACTCCTTCTTATCTACACGCGGTGCCACCTCACGGTGATGAGCCCAGAGGAGGTCGATCGGCTCCTTAATCAGATCAAGGTGTATGATCCCCTTCTGAACGGCTGTGCGGTAGGGAGCGTAAGCGTAGAAGTCTAGCTCCTTAACGGTGCTGGGGTAGATGCGGTCAGACGTGGTCGTAGGGTGAAAGATGGCTATCTGCCCCCCAGGCACAGCGTGGTAGTGCAGGTTATTGCGCTCCTCCACTCCACGTGCATAGACACCGATCTGGTCGCTCACGTCAAAGCGTTCGTCCGTGGCGCGTACCTCCTTGCCGCCGAGACGTATGTTGCTCTTGAAGACTATGTAGTCCTTAGCTTGCGCACCGTCTGCATCGGGGCAAGTGGAGCAGCGAGACTGCTCCTTGGTACAAGAGGTAGCGAGGAGTAGCGTCGTGAGTAGTATAGAGATTGTCGTTAGTAGCTTATTCATAATAGTAGGTCGGCTGCGGATTAGTTATCAAGTACGTTGACATCGTTGAGCGCAGGGAAGAAGTCAAAGCCAGTCTTCGCCTCCATCTCACTGAGCGTCTTCTTGTATTTGTCAGGTTTTCCTGAGAAGCCCTCGTGTGGTATGCACCACGCCTTGGAGTGCCAGCGCTCCTGCTTGTCGCGCCATACGACTACCTTATAGAAGTAGTCAGGTACTGGGCAAGCCACATTACTTCGATCCCGAGTGTACTTATAGTTCGTATCGTCAAAGCCTACGCCCGTCACTACATAGAGCGTGTCGACACTGTTAGCAAGATTGCGTACCTGCCCCTCTAGATTACTCCAGATACCCCCATTATGGGTTTGCTTCTGTGGTACCATATTAGAGAAGTAGAATGTGCTAGCGTTATCCGCCCGAGAGGAGAGTCGATCTGCACTGGGAATTTGATGTCCTCGAGAGTAGCCGTCATAAGCCCCCGTCAAGTTTGGTTGATACGCCTTAGAGATGTACGGATCATAGCCCCAAGCATTATTACTACGTGAGACATTCTTTTCCAATAAATCCTTGTAGAGGGGATAAGCCACATAGTGAGCTAGGTGCATCTTCGTATCATATAGTAGGAAGTAGTTGCGTGCCGAGGGATTGCTCGGGAGCATGTGCTGCACCTCCAGCGTGTTAGGGAGATTCTTCTTGGCGGGTAGCTCGAAGTATTGGCCAACCTCTGCGACTTTGCCCGTGCCGGTATCCTTGAGCGTGATGGTGTGGGTGCGCTGCTGTCCCATGACAAGGCTCTGCCCCTCACGTAGTGGCCAGGTGTAGGTACGTCCGTTGGGCAGCGTGAAGAGTACCTTCATCTCGCTCGTGGTCGTCTCGATAGGTAGGATCAGTGCGGTGGCCGTAGCGGTAGCACCCAAGACGGTAACAGGCACTGAGATCTCAGCCGTAGAGCTGTCATCGACCTGCCACTGACGACTCAAGAGGTCTAGCGAACCTGTCGTCGGCATACCAACGATGCGCACCTGGACGCCCTCTAGAGAACCACCATCCTCACTGCGCATCTCAAAGCGTAGCGAGGCGAGTGCCTGACGAAAGACTAGTTCCTTTGCGACATCAGGCGCAATGGCTGAGAGATTATCCGAGATAAGTAGTGGCTTGATCGTAGCCTGATTGGCGACGCTGTAAGCGATCTTGCCCTCCTGCGTCTGAGCCGTGTAGGGGTAGTAAGCGAGGATGTCATACTTCATCGATGAGTCCCACTGCACCTTCTGCTGCTCGTCAGCGGGGTCGAAGGTCGCTAGCCCCCCACCACGAGTGGTCTTGTAGTGCAGGTTGCTATGCTGTAGTTGCTCAGCCGACCAGGTGGTGTTCTGCGCCGTGCGACGTACGTAGATACCGATCTCGTCGCCAGCCTCCCACGCAGTGCCAGCGACACGCAGGTCGTAGTCCTGCTGCGATGCTAGAAATGTTTGGTTGGTCTCACTCTGAGGCTGCTCGGCACCTCTTTGCCGTCCATTGGGCTGGCAAGCAGCCGTCAGGAATAGACCCCAAGAGAGTGCTAGTAGTGTGAAGAGTAGACGATAAGTCTTATTTGTCATAGATTAACTGGATATCAGATTAACTGGATGTAATGCCGTAGCAACTAGCGGAGGTCGCCGTGAGCCTACCAGGACACGATGCAAAGGTAGCCAGTACGGATCAC
>URKO01000099.1 GCA_900548415.1 uncultured Porphyromonas sp. | reverse complement strand
CTAGGTAAGCTACTATCCACCGCTGACGAGCACCAGCAGAAGAAACTTATCTCTGCCTACGGGGAGTGCGTGTACGACCTGATGCAGCTAGGCGTGCCGAGTCATCTGCTGGTGCTAATACATACCTGGCTCCATCAGCGTGTAAACACTTTCTAAGTTCACTAACACAGACCAAATACATACTTCTATTCATGATAAATATTCATCAGTTCGACTTCTCTGGTCTCCGCGCACTCGTTCGTGTAGACTTCAACGTCCCCTTTGATGATAAGGGGCAGATCACTGACGACACCCGCATGCGTGCAGCCCTGCCTACGCTACGCAAGATCCTATCCGACGGCGGCAGTGTCATCATCGCTACGCACCTCGGTCGCCCCAAGGGTCGTGATCCCAAGCTCTCTACCTCGCTCATCGTGCCCCACCTCAAGGAGCTCATCCACGTACCGGTCATCCACTGCCCTGTGAGCCGTGGTGCTCAGGCAAAAGAGATGGCGCAGGCACTCCAGTCTGGCGAAATCCTAGTCCTGGAAAACGTACGCTTCGAGGAGGAGGAAGAAGGCAAGCTCCGCAATGCTGACCAGTACACCGACGAAGAGGCTCTCAAGGCAGCAAAGGCTGATCTCAAGGAGCGTCAGAAAGCTTACGCCGAGGAGATGGCTACGCTAGCAGATGTCTATGTCAACGATGCTTTTGGTGCAGCACACCGAGCACACGCTACGACGGCTCTCATCGCTCAGTACTTTGCCACAGACAAGAAGATGTTTGGCATGCTCATGCTACAAGAGGTAGAGGCTGTACAGCGTGTACTGCATGGTGCTAAGCACCCCTTTACCGCTATCTTAGGAGGTTCTAAAGTCTCCTCCAAGATCGACATCATCCTCAACCTGATGGACAAGGTGGACAACCTCATCATCGGAGGCGGTATGGCCTACACCTTTGTCAAGGCGCAGGGCGGCGAGATCGGTCGCTCCCTCTGCGAGGAGGACAAGATTGAGGTGGCACGCGACATCATGGAGCGCGCTAAGGCTAAGGGCGTGCGACTCCTCCTACCCGTAGATACAGTCGCCACGTGCGACTTTGCCAACGATGCCCCAGCCGAGACCTACCCGACCAACCAGATCCCTGCCGACCGCATGGGTATGGACATAGGAGCTCAGGCTTGCGCAGACTACCGTGAGGTTATCCTGACCAGCAAGACGATACTCTGGAATGGTCCCGCGGGGGTCTTTGAGTTTGACAATTTCGCTCGTGGCTCCGAGGCTATCGCTCAGGCAGTCGCTGAGGCTACACGACAGGGTGCCTACTCGCTCGTCGGTGGTGGTGACAGTGTCGCCTGCATCAACAAGCTCGGACTGGGCAACGAAGTATCTTACGTATCCACTGGTGGCGGTGCACTCCTAGAGGCTATCGAGGGGAAAGCTCTCCCCGGCATCGTAGCCATCGACCCCAACTATGGCAAGTAGTATGAGAGAAAACTCCTCTACCCCACTCGTCTCGCTCGTTCGTATGACGCGGTGCGACCTTTGCAATGAGACGCACCAAAGCCATCTGCCTACGCTCAGACAGCTCTACGAGGAGGCCTTTCCTCATAGTGAGCGTCGCCCTTGGAGTGACCTAGAGCAGCTCATCGGGGAGCAGGGCGCTTACCAGTTCTTCCTCTTAGAGCATCCCGAGCTAGGGGTCGTAGGCTTCGTCACGCTGTGGCACTTTGACGACTTCTACTACGGAGAGCACTTTGCCATCCTACCGCAGCTGCGCAACCATCGCCTAGGCGAGCAGACGCTACAGACGGTCAAGGAGTACATCGGGCGTGAGCCCCTTTACTTCGAAGTAGAGCCTGAGACACTCTCCGAGATAGCTGGGCGACGCATCAACTACTACGAGCGCAACGGCTTTCAGGTGGTCAAGCGGGACTATCTACAGCCCCCGTATCACCGTGAGGAGCAGGGCGTGCCGCTCTACATCATGTCGTCCGAGCTAGGAGAGAGAGACTTCATCGAGCGGGTCTGCCAGACGCTCGTCGATCGAGTCTACCCCCACTTCTAGACAGACACGACATCCCCCATCAACGCAAGAGGGGACGGTCACACGAGTTGGTCGTCTCCTCTTTTTCTTGTCTCTTTGATACTCAGTTCCTCCCTTGGAACTGAAAAGTTCCTCCCTTGGAACTGAAAAGTTCCAAGAGGGGAACTATTTTTGGAACTCGTATCTGCTACGAGACCAACACGATACAAAGAGGTCCCAAGCCCGCCCCACAGCTTTCGCCAAAGGGGGTCAGTACGAGCTACAGCTAAGTTGACTTTGCCTAGCTCTCTACTCGCTGCAGGTCACAAGCGGTGCGGTAGTAGCCTGGCACATCGTACAGTTCGTCAGGCGTACCAGAGGCAGCAACTGTGCCCCCAGAGAGTACTACGATGCGGTCCGCATTGCGTATCGTGCGCATACGATGGGCAATGATTAGCACCGTCTTATCCGTCGTAAGCTGTGAGAGAGCCCGCTGTATATGCGTCTCGCTCTCCGCATCTTGGCTTGCTGTCGCCTCATCGAGGATGATGATCGGAGCATTCTTGAGGATAGCTCGAGCTATCGATATGCGCTGACGCTCACCACCAGAGAGGCGACTACCATTCTCCCCTATCTGCGTCTGGTACCCCTCGGGCAGCCGCGCTACAAAGTCGTCACACTGCGCCAGCCGAGCAGCCTCGAGGACCTCGGCATCTGTCGCCTCTTTGCGTCCGACGCGAATGTTTTCCATCACCGTATTATTAAAGAGTACCACATCTTGGAAGACGATGGCGTAGTACTTGAGGAGTGTCTCTGGATCGACTGCTGTTAAGTCTTCGCCTCCGAGCGATACGGTACCACTCTGACAGTCCCAGAAGCGGGAAGCTAGTCGTGCACAAGTACTCTTGCCCCCACCGCTCGGACCGACAAGAGCTGTCACCTGGCCCTGCTTGGCGGTAAAGGAGACATGACTCAGCACCTGCGCACCCTCATTGTAGGAAAAGGATACATCCTCAAACGTTAGGTCGAAGCTCTTAGGCGCAAAGTCTGTCCGCCCCTCCTGCGTCGGCATATTGTAGATCTCATTCATACGATCTATCCGCACAGAGGCAAAGAGCGTTAGGAGCGCATTCGCCATCAGCATAGTCAGCGGAGTATAGACCGACACAGAGATGAGCAGGAAGAAGAGGAGTATGCCGAGCGACACCTCTCCCACTAGGTAAAGGTGGCACCCCACGATGACCAGCGTCGGTATCGCCAGCTGAAGCAAAGAGCGTAGTCCATTGACCACGACGAAGCTAGCCAACTCGGTGTTAAAGCTGGTGCGCTCATAACTCGCCAAGACAGCATCCAGTTCTGTCATATAGAGCGTTTCGCCACCGTATGCCTTGATCGTCTGATGTAGCTGTAGCCCCTCCTCGACCTTTTCGCTCACAGAGAGTTGCGACTTGGAGACCTTGATGAAGGAGCGCTTTTGCGAAGCCATACACCCCCATAGGATCAAGAGCGACACGGGTGCTGCCCAAAAGAGTGCCACGGCTAACCGCCAATCTAAGAAGGCTAATCCACATCCCGCCAAGATGAGGACGATAAAAGAAGCGACCATCTGCGGTAGTGCATGCGAATAGGCGTTTTCAAGAAATGAGACGTCAGACATCACACGACTTGTCAGATCGCTCGCATCGTGGCGGTCAAAGAAGGAGAGCGGGAGTCGTCTCATCTTCTCCGCTAGTCGTATGCGCATCGTAGCACTCTCGCTGTAGACAGCTAGGAAAGTGCTGTTGTACTGTCTGCGAGTGATGACATACATACCTATTATAGATAAGAGTGCCATCCCTACCAGCCCCCAGAGGGTGAGATCTCTGCTCTCACCAAATAGCTCCATCATTAGGAGGTAAACGAGCATCACGGGGAGCATGAAGGAGAGGTTTTGCACACCAGTCCAGAGACAAGCCGAGAGGAAGTTGTGCGCTCCTCTAGGCGAGAGCGCCATCTTGCGCTCCATCCAGTTGATTAGATTTAGATGCTTCATAGCTTATATAGTCCATTTGATAGATTCTTGATACTCTTGCCACATAGAGGCATAGAGTCCATTAGTACGAGCCAGTAGCTCCGTGTGGGAGCCTTGCTCTACGATGCGTCCCTGCTGCATCACCACAATGAGATCGGCATTGACCACCGAGGAGAGACGATGCGCTATCATCAGGACGGTCTTGTGTGCCATCAGACGATGCAGGCTCTCCTGGATCGCATGTTCACTCTCAGGGTCGGCAAAGGAGGTAGCCTCGTCCAGGAGCAGTATCGGCGCATCCTTGAGGAAGGCTCTCGCCAGAGCTATCCGCTGCTGCTCTCCCCCACTGAGGTAGACACCCTTAGAGCCGATGACCGTGTCCAACCCTTGTGGCAGACTACGCACCAGCTCTAGGCAGTGCGCTTTGTCGAGAGCCGCATAGATCTCTTCGTCCGTAGCTTTAGCAGACCCGTAGGCTACATTGTCACGGATGGACTTCTTAAAGAGCCTTTCACTCTGGAAGACGAAAGAGATGTGCCGTAGCACCTCCTCGACAGCAACCTGACTTATATCTTCTCCCCCGATAGTAATCCGTCCTGTCTCCACATCCCAAAAGCGAGCCACGAGACGAGCCAGCGTTGTCTTGCCACTACCGCTAGCTCCTACGAGAGCCACGCAGGCACCCTCAGGGATTGTGAGCGTCACATCACTCACCGCCAGAGGAGCCTCTGGAGTATATCTAAAGGATACCCCCTCCAGCTGGATCGTATGACTAGAAAGCTTGAGAGGCGTACTGCTCTTTGCCCCCGAAGTGGCATCGCAGAGGGCATCCAGCCTATCCAAAGCCTGCACAGCCTCACGCTTGCCACTGACCACATACATGAGTCGCATCGTACACTCACCGATGAAGGGCGTCACAAGGATAAAGAAGACCAAGCTACTCACCACACCGACCATATCTTCGCCTCGGCTCAAGAGATAATAGGCAAAGGGTACCAAGATAAAGGCATAGCCAAAGGAAGCTAACGTGTAGATGCTAAAAATAAGCCGACAACTACGGGCATAGACCTTCGCCCATTTAGCATAGTCCAGTAGCGTCTGGTGAAAAGCATTGAAGGAGTAGATCGACTGCTGGAAAGCTTTCACCACGGGCATACCACGCACATACTCGACCGCCTCGCTACTCATCCTTTGCTGGTGATTCATATAGGCTCCCATACTCTCACGGTACGCTTTGTTGGTCATCATCGAGCCCATCGCTAGGAGCTGTATCAAGACAGGTATGAGACAGAGCAGAGCCATGCGCCACTCCAGGACAAACATCATCACGCAGAGCGTCGCAAAGCAGACCAGCGTCCCGACGAGGTCTGGCAACTGGTGAGCGCAGAAAGTGTGGGTCAGGCCAACATTGTCATCGATGACGTTTTTGAGCTTGCCTAGATTCTGCTGATCGAAGAAGCCCAAGGGCATCTCCAGCATACGCCTCATAGCATCCCCTCGCAGAGTCCGCTCTACCCTAAAGGCTGCCACATGCGTCAGCATCAGCGCCAACCCGTAGAGGAGTAGATAGAGCAGTCCCGCCCCGACTGCCCACCAAGCCCATCGCGTGATGGCGCCTGAGTCTACAGAGCCACCG
>URKO01000098.1 GCA_900548415.1 uncultured Porphyromonas sp. | reverse complement strand
TGTGGAGATCCGTGTGGCAGATCCCTCACAGATAGAGGTCGGTCTGATGGCTTTCTTTAGTGTGGCTGGTACGCCCCGCACGCTTCGTGTGCCTAGGGGGAGCCGCACGCTCTACGAGAAGAGCGAGCCGTGGCTAGGGTTTACCTCGCACATTGTCGAGCTGGTATAGCTGAGAGTGCATCGCCTTGAGGAGCTTGCACTGCTAGCTGATTACTGGCTGATGGTGTCGCGGATGATCTGTGCGACCTGCGAGACGCAGAGCTTGAGGTCGTCATTGACCACGGTGTGGTCAAACTGCTCGGCAAAGTTGATCTCATACGAAGCACGACGCATGCGCTCCTCAACTAGCTCGGGACTCTCGGTGCCTCGTGACTCTAGCCGGCGACGTAGCTCCGCAAAGGTGGGTGGCATGAGGAAGATGCTGACCACCTTGTCTCTGTAAGCCTCTTGGATGCGCATCGCCCCGACGGCATCGACGTCAAAAAGGATGTTGCGCCCCATACTAGCTAGCCGATCGACCTCGCTGCGGAGCGTGCCGTAGTACTTGCCAGGGTAGACCTCCACATACTCGACGAGGCGATCCTCAGCGATCAGCTTCTTGAACTGCTCCGGCGTGTAGAAGTAGTACTCCACACCATGCTGCTCATTGCCTCGCGGCGGACGGCTCGTGGCGGATATGCTGAAGGAGAGTCGCAGGCTTTCGTCTTGCATGAGCTGCTGGATGACGGTGCTTTTGCCAGAGCCTGAGGGGGCAGAGATAAGGATGAGATGTGACATAGCTTTTGGCACTTAGGTTTTATAGTACGTTGAGGACTTGCTCCTTGATCTGCTCTAGCTCGTCTTTCATCTGGACGACGAGCTGCTGCATGGCGGCGTTGTTGCTCTTAGAGCCTAGGGTGTTGATCTCACGCCCCATCTCCTGAGCGATGAAGCCGAGCTTCTTGCCCCTAGAGGGATCAGGATCGCCAGTCTGGGCTAGCACCTCACGGAAGTAGTGGATATGATTGGCGAGCCGGTTCTTCTCCTCGCTAATGTCTAGCTTCTCGATGTAGTAGATGAGCTCCTGCTCTAGCCTAGCCTCGTCGTACTGTATGGAGGTGAGCTGGGCTAGTCGCTCCTCGAGCTTGCTCCGGAGGTCTGTGATGCGGCTCTGCTCGTAGGGGTCAACCTCTGCGAGTAAGGCCGCAATGCGGTCAAGCTTATCCACAAAGATGCGCTCGAGCGATGCGCCCTCTTGCTCTCTAAAAGCGTTGAACTGCTCAATCGCCTCCCCGATAGCTTGGCTCAGCAGTTGCATATCTTCGTCTGTGAGAGGAGTCTCGCCCTGCTCTACGATGACACCTGGATAGCTAAGCAAGAGACGTGTCAGATCTTCGGGCTGAGGAATGCCTTCGGCCTCTATGGCACTATGGATCTGATCGTAGTAAGCATGGAGGAGAGGCGCATTGATCTGTACCTGTGGGGAGGTGCCTAATGAATTGTCGGCCGTGCGAATAGTCACGTCGACCTTGCCTCTGAAGAGTGCGGGGATCAAGATGCCACGAAGCTCTATCTCTCGGTCTCGTAGGATGGAGGGGAGTCGGAGCGAGAGGTCGAGCTGCTTGCTATTGACGGAGCGGATCGAGACCTCGTAGGTGACACCCTCTAGGAGTAGCTGACTGCTACCATATCCTGTCATGGAGTAAATCATAGTCTTACGCTGTGTGGAGGATCAAAGCAAAGGTAGCGTCGTACACTACCCTACTGCGTCCTGGTTGACTTTTTGGAAATAGCAAAAAGGGGCAAAGCTTTTTGCCAAAGCCTGCCCCTATATGATGATGCTTAGGCGTTGCGCCCGTGACAATTCTTATACTTCTTACCGCTACCGCAAGGACATGGGTCGTTGCGACCGATCTTTTGCTCCTTGACGATAGGCTGAGCCTTAGGCTGTGAAGCCTGTGTGGCGGCTTCTCCAGCTTGACGCTGTGCCTCCTGCTGGCTAGCGATCTCGTCCTTGGTCTCACGATACTGGCTACGATCTGTGCGTCGCTCGGTCTGTGCCTCACGGACGGAGAGACTAGAGCCGGTCTCATCGTCAGCGGGTAGCGGTATGCGACCACGCGTGAGGATGGTAGCGGTCTTGCGGTTGAGCCCGTCAAGCATGTCGCTAAAGAGGTCGTAAGACTCTAGCTTGTAGATGAGGAGTGGGTCCTTGTTCTCGTAGCTAGCGTTTTGCACAGAGTTACGCAGCTCGTCCATCTCACGGAGGTGCTCTTTCCAGGCGTCATCGAGGGTGTAGAGCATGATCGTCTTGTGAAACTCCTTGACGATGCTCTTGCCCTCGGTGCGGTCTGCCTCGGCGAGGTCGCAAGGGATGTTGTACACCTTATTACCATCCGTGATTGGTATGATGATACGCTTGAACTTGTCGCCCTGCGTCTCGTAGAGGTTGTGCAGGATCGGATAAGCGACCGTGGCGATCTTCTCGCCCTTGTGGTTGAGTGCCTGATAGACCGTCTCAAAGGTCTTGTCAACCACCTCATTCGTATGGCTCGACTTGAAGGCTTCAGGAGTCAGCTCAGTCTCTACGGCTAGCACCGAGAGGAGCTCATTGCGGAAGCCCTCGTAGTCGTCCGCCTCCTTATTCTTATTGACAATCGCCTCGGTCACGTCGTAGAGCATGTTGAGGACGTCCATGCCGATGCGCTCGCCCATCAAGGCGTGGCGACGCTTCTCGTAGATACCCTTACGCTGTGAGTTCATCACATCATCGTACTCTAGGAGGCGCTTACGGATACCGAAGTTGTTCTCCTCGACCTTCTTCTGCGCACGCTCCACAGAGTTGCTGAGCATCTTATTCTCAAGTGCTTCACCCTCGCCAAAGCCCATACGATCCATCAGCGAAGCAATACGATCACTCGCAAAGAGTCGCATCAAGTGATCCTCTAGCGAGATGAAGAAGACAGAGCTACCCGGGTCTCCCTGACGACCAGCACGACCACGCAACTGCCTATCCACACGGCGCGACTCATGTCGCTCGGTACCGATGATGGCTAGTCCACCAGCCTCACGCACCTCCGGCGAGAGCTTGATATCGGTACCACGACCAGCCATGTTGGTTGCGATGGTTACGGTGCCAGCTTGACCAGCCTGAGCAACGATTTCGGCCTCCTTCTGGTGTAGCTTAGCATTGAGCACCTGGTGGGGGATCTTGCGCAGCGAAAGCATACGACTGAGCAACTCACTGATGTCGACCGAAGTGGTACCGACTAGCACAGGACGACCAGCCGCTATGAGTCGCTCGATCTCCTCGATGACCGCATTGTACTTCTCGCGAGCCGTCTTGTAGATACGGTCGTTCTGATCATCACGGATCACGGGGCGGTTGGTCGGGATGACCACTACGTCGAGCTTGTAGATGTCCCAAAACTCTCCCGCCTCGGTCTCAGCCGTACCAGTCATACCCGCCAGCTTGTGGTACATACGGAAGTAGTTTTGCAGGGTAATGGTTGCAAAGGTCTGCGTAGCGGCTTCGACCTTGACGCGCTCCTTAGCCTCGATAGCTTGATGCAGACCATCCGAGTAGCGACGGCCATCCATGAGACGACCGGTCTGCTCATCGACGATCATCACCTTATTGTCCATCACCACATACTGATCATCACGCTCGAAGAGAGCGTAAGCCTTAAAGAGCTGATTGACGGTGTGGACACGCTCGCTCTTGATCGCGTAGTTGGTGATTAGCTCGTCCTTCTTAGCAGCATACTCAGAGGGAGCGAGGTGCTCGCCCTCCAACTCTGCTAGCTGAGAGGCAATGTCTGGCAGGACAAAGAAAGAGGCGTCCTCTGCACCCTTCGAAAGCATCTCGATACCCTTATCTGTGAGGGTGATGCTATTCATCTTCTCGTCGATGACGAAGTAGAGCGGATCGGTGACGATGTGCATCTGGCGCATGTTCTCCGCCATATAGATCTCCTCGGTCTTGAGCATAGAGGCTTTAATGCCTGGCTCACTGAGGAACTTGATCAGAGGCTTGTACTTAGGCAGTCCCTTGAAGACACGGAAGAGGAGTAGGAAGCCCTCGTCTACCTCTTTCTTGTCCTCGCTACCGATCTTCTTCTTCGCCTCTACGAGTAGCTTAGATACTAAATCTTTCTGAGCGTTGACCACCTTCTCGACATTGGGCAGGTACTCCTCAAAGAGCTGATCCTCCCCCTGAGGCGTAGGACCAGATATGATCAGAGGCGTACGGGCATCGTCGATAAGAACCGAGTCCACCTCATCCACAATGGCGTAGTTGTGCGGACGCTGCACGAGGTCTGAGGGTGCTGTCGCCATATTGTCTCTCAGGTAGTCAAAGCCGAACTCATTGTTCGTACCGAAGGTGATGTCTGCATTGTAAGCCTTGCGGCGGCCCTCGCTGTTGGGCTTGTGCTTGTCGATACAGTCGACGCTCAGCCCATGGAACATATAGAGCGGTCCCATCCACTCGGAGTCACGCTTAGCCAGATAGTCATTGACCGTGACCACATGGACACCATTGCCTGGTAGCGCATTGAGGAAGACAGGCAGGGTAGCTACGAGCGTTTTACCCTCACCCGTTGCCATCTCGGCTATCTTACCCTTGTGCAGTACGACACCACCGATGAGCTGTACATCGTAGTGTACCATATCCCAAGTGACCTCGTTGCCTCCTGCTACCCAGTGGTTGTGGTAGATCGCCTTGTCTCCATCGATCTCCACGAAGTCGTGGTCTATAGACAGATCTCTATCCATCTGCGTGGCAGTGACGACGATCGTCTCTTTATTGGCAAAGCGTCGTGCAGTCTCCTTGACAATAGCAAAGGCCGTGGGGAGGATCTCGTCGAGCTTGACCTCGATCTTCTCCAGGACCTCCTTCTCTATCTTATCAATTTTAGACCAAGCCTCTTCACGAGCGTCTATGTCGAGATCTTCGATGCCCTCTTTGAGCTTAGCAATCTCTGCCCGCTCCGAGGCAACGTACTCGTTGATCTCGTTGCGCAGCTGCTGTGTGCGATCTCTCAGAGCATCATCGCTGAGAGCCTGTATGGAGGGTTCGACCTCCTTGATTTTCTTAATGTAGGGTGTTATCTCCTTGAGGTCTCGCTGAGACTTACTGCCAAAGAGCTTTGTGATGATATTACTGAGAGCCATAAGTGGTTGATTATTTCTGATTGAATAGGATAAAGAGTGGCGTGCCGTCAGCACTCATCGGCTGAGGGACACAGAGTAGGTATGCGAGCGAAGGGGCGACCGCATCGTACGATATAGGCTCCGTAAGCCTCTGCGAAGCTACCCCAGGAGCCATCAGGATAAAGGGAGCCGTGACATGTCGCTGTCTCTGCTGCTCGACACCTGGCTTCTCTCCTGCCACCTCTGCAAAAGGTGCTAGAGCCAGTAGCACATCGCCCGCATAGCTACGATAGCTATGCGAGTACAGAGGCTTAGCCCAGGCAGGCTGTGATAGCCCCCTCTGTAGTTGATATGCAGGGATTGCCCCGATGACACCTTCCATCTCGGATACAAAAGTAGCAAGATTATTGCTCATATCCTGCATATCTACCTTCTTATCTGCTATCTCCTTCTTATTTAGATGGAGCGTCTGGTGACTGTAGGCCATGACCCAGTCGTTGCGCCCATAGATGGCCGAGAGGTAGAGATTAGCCAGAG
>URKO01000097.1 GCA_900548415.1 uncultured Porphyromonas sp. | reverse complement strand
GTAGGTCAGAAAACTTTCGTTTCCCGACCTACTCGATTGGGCGCCTGTTGGATAGCCGTTGGGGCTAACCCCTTTTATGAAGGAGCTTAGAGGGTGGCACCGAGCTGCTTGAGCTGCTGCTGAACCTCGTCGATGCGTAGCAGAGCATCGCTCTCTTTCTTGCGCTCGAGGGCGACAACTTCGGGCTTGGCATTGGCGACAAACTTCTCGTTGGAGAGCTTCTTGCGAACTCCTGCGAGGAACTTCTCCTGATGCTCTAGCTCGCCACGCAGACGCTCTACGGTCTTCTCCACATCGATGGCACCCGCCAGCTCGACGGAGTAGGGGACTGTGCCGATGATGAAGTGCTCGGCCGTATGCTCTTCCGACTGATGCGTCTCCGCCTTCGTGAGGGCAGAGAGGTTGGCCAACTTGATGACTAGCTCGCTCATACGCTCGGGGTGCTTGCCACTGGTGGTGAGCGCGAGCGACTGCTTCGTTGCTATCTGATGCGTACTGCGTATACTACGTATCTTGGTGATCAGATCGACGGCATGCTCCATGTCGGCGAGTAGCTGCTTGTCAGCCTGTAGCGTATCGTCTAGATGTGCGTACATGATGGAGTCACCCTCCTGACGAGGAGCTACGTCCTGCCAGAGCTCCTCCGTGATGAACGGCATGAAGGGGTGTAGCAAGATGAAGATCTGCTCGAAGTAGTGGATCGTTCGCTCGTAAACCTTACGGCTCATGCTGGTGCCGTAGGCGGGCTTGATAGCCTCTAGGTAAAGACCGGAGAAGTCGTCTCGGACGAGCTTGTAGAGGAGCGTGACGGCATCGCTGATGCGGTACTTGTCGAAGAGGTCGTCCAGCTCGCTCATTGTCGAGGCGAGTAGTGACTCAAACCACTCCATAGCTACCAGGCTAGCTGCGTCTGGCTCGACCTCGTCGGAGACACTCTGCGTCTTGAGGAAGCGGTAGCTGTTCCAGATCTTATTGCAGAAGTTGCGTCCCTGCTCCACAAGGCTCTCGTCGTAGAGGAGGTCATTGCCGGCAGAGGTCGCCATCATGAGTCCTAGGCGCACGCCATCGGCTCCATACTTGTCCATCAGGTCAATGGGGTCGGGCGAGTTGCCGAGTGACTTAGACATCTTGCGCCCCTTGTCGTCACGGACGATACCGGTTAGGTAGACCTTGTCAAAGGGACGATCCCCCATAAAGTGGTACCCCGCCATGATCATACGGGCTACCCAGAAGAAGAGAATGTCTGGCGCTGTGACTAGGACGGAGGTGGGGTAGAAGTATTTGAGGTCTTCCGTAGGCTCTGAGCCGTCGATCTTGCCAAAGAGGCTGATAGGCCATAGCCAGGAGGAGAACCATGTGTCGAGGCAATCTGACTCCTGGTTGAGCTGTTCGAGGGTTAGGCTGTTGTCGCCCGTCTCTTGCTTTGCTTTTGCCAAAGCTTCCTCGGCTGTAGCCGCTACGACAAACTGTCCGTTGGGTAGGTAGTAGGCAGGTATGCGATGTCCCCACCAGAGCTGACGACTGATGCACCAGTCCTTGATGTTCTCCAGCCAATAGCGATAGGTGTTGACAAACTTCTTGGGCACGAGCTGTACGGTGTCTTCAAGGACTGCCTGTAGCGCGGGCTTGGCTAGCTCGGACATCTTGAGGAACCACTGCATTGACAGCTTTGGCTCGATAGCTACATCGGTGCGCTCGCTGTAGCCGACACGGTTGGTATAGTCCTCCTCGTGATCAAGCAAACCAGCCTCTTTGAGGTCTGCGACGATCTCCTTGCGGACGACGAAGCGGTCTTTGCCCGCATACTTACCGCCGTGCTCGTTGAGTGTGCCGTCGTTGTTGAAGATGTCGATCGTCTCCAGCTGATGCGTGATGCCGAGCTGGTAGTCGTTGATGTCGTGGGCGGGGGTGACCTTGAGACAGCCCGTACCAAACTCTAGGTCTACGTACTCATCCTCGATGATCGGGACGGAGCGACCTACGAGCGGCACGATGACTCGCTTACCACGCAGATGATGGTAGCGAGGATCTGTCGGATTGATACAAACGGCCGTATCGCCCATAATCGTCTCGGGGCGCGTCGTTGCTACGATGATGTAATCCTCAGTACCCTCAATGAAGTAGCGAAGATAGTAGAGCTTGCCCTGATGCTCCTTGAAGATAACCTCCTCGTCCGAGAGTGCCGTCTGTGCCTTGGGATCCCAGTTGACCACGCGTACTCCCCGGTAGATGAGTCCCTCCTCGTAGAGCTTGCAGAAGACATTGATGACCGACTCCGAGCGTTCTTCATCTAGGGTGAAGGCTGTACGGCTCCAGTCGCACGATACACCTAGTCTGCGTAGCTGGCTGAGGATGATGCCGCCATACTTGTCGGTCCACTCCCAGGCATGCTTGAGGAAGTCCTCCCGTGTGAGCTGATTCTTCTGAATACCTTGCTTAGCAAGCTGATCTACCACTTTAGCCTCCGTAGCGATCGAGGCGTGATCCGTGCCGGGCACCCAGCAAGCGTTGTAACCCGATATGCGAGCACGACGGATGAGTATATCCTGGATCGTGTTATTGAGCATGTGCCCCATGTGCAGTACGCCTGTCACATTGGGCGGGGGCATGATGATCGTGTAGGGCTTCTTGCTGTGATCCACATGTGCCTCAAAGAGCTTGTGGTCTAGCCAATACTGGTACCACTTAGTCTCGACACCCGCAGGATCGTAGACACTAGTTATCTGAGAAGTGATAGAATCGTCTTGCATTGCTTATAGTCTGTCGTGATATTCGGTACAAAGGTACTGAAATATCAGGCTAATTTCTATTTTTGAGGTGCTGGAAAATTTATAGTAGCTACATTGTAAAATAGGATCTCTGGGAGCTTAATACGCTTTTGCTGCATAAAAAAAACTGATCTCTACGTAGGAAATCTCAAACCTCCATGTGGGTGTGGAAAAATTCTTCGGAGGAATGAAATGAAACTTCGGAAGAATCAAATGAAACTTCGGAGGAAATGTTTCTCGTCTACGTGGAGAACAAAAAATAGCCACGCGAGGATTCGCAAATCTCCACGTGGCTATCGAGTTTTATCGCGTTTGACTAAGACATCCTATCCCGAGAGTGACCTGCTCCCAGCACCTCGAAATAGGATTAAGCTAGACGATCACTCCTTGATGCCCAAACGCTCCAGGAATCGTTGACGCGATACGATGAAACGCTCATGCGTAGCTTGAGCCACGACGCCAGCTTGGTCAGTGGCCTCAATGGCAAAGGTGAGCTTGCGCCCCTCTATCGAGGATAGCTGTGCTGTGACTGTGATCGTCTCTCCGATGGGTGTCGCATGCTGGTGGTCGGTGGTGATCATCGTGCCGACGGTCGTCGAGCCCTCCTCGGTATAGTTGCGGGCGAGGAGCATAGATACATTCTGCATGAAAGCGATCAGTGCAGGTGTGGCGAGGACAGGCATATCGCCTGAGCCCATCTCTGCGGCACTGTGCTTAGGCTCGATGATGTATTGCTTGGTTAGAGTGGTTGGTTTGCTTTCCATATTCATATATCGATTATTGGTTGTCACAAGTTATCGTGTTGCCGTCGGGGCTTAGGTGGTAGGTGCGCTGCTCCTCCGCCACGTAGCAGGAAGGACCTTCGGAAAAGTCTAGCTTGTGTCCCTCTTGGCTTACCCAGCCGATCTGTCGAGCTGGGTTGCCTACGACCAGAGCGTAGGGAGCCACATCGCGGATCACGACCGTACCGGCGCCAATCATCGCATAAGCGCCAATCTTGACGCCACAGAGGATCGTCGCATTGGCTCCGATAGAGGCTCCTCGGCCTATATGTGTGGGACGAAACTCCTCCTTCCGTGAGACTGCTGCACGCGGGTTGATCACGTTGGTGAAAACACACGAAGGTCCTAAGAAAGCCTCCTCTTCGCAGTAAACTCCTGTGAAGAGCGTGACATTGTTCAGGACACGGCAGCGGTCGCCTAGATGGACATGTGGCTGGACGACTACGTTTTGTCCTAGATGGCACTGCTCTCCGATGACGGCATCGTGCATGATGTGGCAGAAGTGCCAGATGGTCGTGCCAGTACCAATGTGCGCACCCTCGTCAATGATCGTCGTGGGGTCTATGTAGCCAGTCTCGGTAGCTCGGGAGGGGTGGGGCATAAGGCTTGGCAATTACTTGATCAGCGACTCGATAGCGTTGAGGTCTGATCGAAAAGCCGTGGAGACCTCTGCTTGATCCTCTACCACCTTGCAGCTGTGCAGCACAGTAGCGTGCGAGCGACCGCCGAGCAGTTCGCCGATGGCACTGAGCGACTGATCTGTGTAGCGCTTCGCAAAGTACATAATCATCTGCCGTGCCTGAGCTACGTCAGCCTTTCTCGAGCGACTGCGCACCAGCTCTATCGGCACGTGAAAGTATTCGCACACTATTTTCTCAATCATAGAGACCGTGATCTCTTTCTTCTCTTGCTTGACCGTCTGGCTGACGATCTTCTTGACAAAAGAGGAGGTGATGTCGCAGCCCTCGACAGCTGCACGGGTGATGAGCGAAAAGAAGACTCCCTGCAGGCCACGGATGCTGCTGGTGACTGTGCGGGCGATGTAGTCGATCATCTCTCGGGGCAGTATGCTCCCGCTCTCCTCGCTCTTGTGGCGTAGGTACTCCCTGCGGAGGTCGTAGTCGGGACGCTCTACCTCTATCGTCAGACTACCCGCTATGCGTGATATAAGACGCTCCTCAAGCCCTGCGAGGTTGACCGGTGCTGTATCACTCGTCAGGACGATCTGCTTGCCTAGCATGTAGAGGTGGTTGAAGACTTGGAAGAAGGTGAGCTGCGTCTTCTTTTTGGCGATCAACCCCTGTATGTCATCGATGAGGAGGACGTCTATCTGCTGGTAGAAGTTGATAAAGTCGTTGGTCGTATTGGCTCTTGTGGCGGCGACGTACTGCATCTCAAACATGTGAGAGGATACGTAGAGTACCTTGAGCTCAGGGTAAAGCTCTCTGATCCGTAGTCCAATGGCATGGCATAGGTGCGTCTTACCGACTCCCGAAGGACCATAGATAAAGCAAGGGTTAAGGGCTCCTTGTCCAGGCTTCTCAGCAATAGAGCGAGCGATGGAGCTGGCGGTACGATTGGACTCTCCCTGATAGTAGGTGTCAAAGCTCAGCTGAGACTTGAGCTGTGAGTCAAAGTCTGGTAGCTGGCGTGGCTCTGTCTTAAGCGCAGCTGCAGCTCCATTGGCATTGATCGTATAGGCACTAGCCGCTCCGTAAGCATTGCTGGCATAGCTCTGTGTGGGCAGCGTCACAGACGAGTTCTTGCGGTGAGAGGCTGCGCTGTCTACAAGTGCTTTGTACTTGAGGACTACGTTGGGACCGACGACATGCTGGAGTACCTGCTTGAGCTCGTTGATGAAGTGTGTCTCGATGTACTCACAGAAGAACTGACTAGGCACACCGAGCGTCATCTCCACTCCGATGAGTGAGACTGGCTTGATGTGTGGGAACCAAGCGTTGTAGACCTCTGGTTGGATCATTGCTTGGAGGAGGACTGTACACTCAGACCACGCCCGCAGGGCAGCTTCTCTGTCAGTCATATTAAGTAGTCAAGTATATGATAGTAGTCGATGTAAAATGAGACTGTTATCTTTGCAACAGTAGGATAGTCAAGTGACCCATGAGGAGGCTCCTCTGTGAGG
>URKO01000096.1 GCA_900548415.1 uncultured Porphyromonas sp. | reverse complement strand
AAAAGAAAATTTCCAAGGGAGGAAAAGAAAGTTTCCAGCGTTGGAAATTTATTTTTCCAAGGCTGGAAAGTTTTTGGAAAACTGAGGGAGCGACTCGATGGGTGAGGTGCTTTGTCCTCAAAGTGGTACCTTTGCACTATAATAATAGACAAGCTATGATACACAGCAAAGATGAACGGCTGGAGGCCTTCTCCCGCCTACTGGATGTCCTAGACAATCTGCGCACGCACTGCCCGTGGGATCGCAAGCAAACGAATGAGTCGCTACGAGCTAACACGATCGAGGAGGTCTACGAACTGAGCGAGGCACTAGAGCAAGGAGATACGAACGCTATCTCTAAGGAGCTAGGCGACGTGCTACTGCATGTCCTCTTCTATGCGCGCATAGGGGATGAGCAGGGCGACTTTGACATTGTAGATGTGTGCAACAAGCTGTGCAACAAGCTCATCTTTCGCCATCCGCATATCTATGCGACTGAGCAGGTCGAGGATGCCGGGCAGGTGGTACAGCTCTGGGAGCAGGTGAAGCAAAAGGAGAAGGACGGCAATAAGTCGGTCCTCTCGGGCGTGCCGTCGGCTCTGCCAGCACTGATCAAGGCGTACCGCATACAGGACAAGGCGCGTGCCGTCGGCTTCGACTGGCAGGAGCGTGAGGAGGTCTGGGCGAAGGTGCGCGAAGAGCTACAGGAGGTCGAGCAGGAGATGACTTCGGGGAGTGCTGACGACCTAGAGGCCGAGATAGGGGACTTGCTCTTTAGCATTGTCAATGCGGCTCGTCTCTATGGTGTGAACCCCGACAATGCGCTGGAGCGGACGAATCGTAAGTTTATCGACCGCTTTGGGTACATTGAGCGAACTGCTAAGGAGCATGGCAAAAGCATCACCGACCTCTCACTAGAGGAGATGGAGACGCTATGGCAGGAGGCCAAAAAGGGTACCAGCAAATAGTCTCGTCTAGCTATGATAGCATGTAGTCTCTCCGATCAAACCTGCCCACACTGCCATAATAGTAGCTATACCGAGCTGTGGGAGTGTGAGGACCACCTCGTCTCGCACGAGCGGTATGCCATAGGTCGTTGCAACCAGTGTGGACTGCTACAGACCTTGACGCCACCTCCCGCAGAGGAGCTAGGGCACTACTACGACAGCTCCGAATATCTGAGTCATCAGACAGAGGGGCGGGGCGGTATGGCTCGCATCTATCGTGCGGTGAAGCGCTACCGCACGGGACGGCGGGTTCGGACCGCTCGCAAGCTTTGTGCGACAGCTCCGCAGATGATGCTGGAGGTCGGGGCGGGCGTCGGAGCCTTTGCCCACGCTATGCAGGAGCGAGGGTGCAAGGCGTATGTCGTGGAGCAGAGCAAGGCAGCACGAGAGCTGTGCGCTCAGCAGATCCCCAGCGAGCAACTCTTTGCCACGACCCAAGAGTTTGTGGCGCACCACTCCGAACTATCTGGCCAGCTAGACCTTATCTGCCTATGGCATAGCCTAGAGCATCTCCCAGATCTTGCCGATCAACTGGAGATGTACCAACAGCTACTCAAGCCTGGGGGGACGCTCTGCATCGCTGTGCCTAATGCGCAGAGTTTTGACGCTAGCTACTACCGTGCGCTCTGGGCCGCTTACGATGTGCCGCGTCACCTATGGCACTTTACGCCACACTCTATGCGACAAACGGTGGAGGCGCACCACTTCACCCTAAAGAAGATTCGCCCGCAGCGACTAGATGTCTACTACATTGCACTGCTGAGCGAAAGCTACAAACAGGGGGGGCATATCAACTTCATTACTTGGCTCAAAGCCTTTGGCGTCGGCTTCTCCTACCACATACGCTCTCTCTTTACCCCTATGAGAGCGAGTGCACTGCTCTACCACTTCGTTCGTCAGGCGTGATGAATGCGAGACAGCTCCTGGGGACGCTCCTCCTACTGCTACCCCCGATCACCATACTCTCAGCGAGCAATGTCGCAGAGCGGGGTGCGGACTCCCTGCGTCTGAGTGTGGGGGTAGATGCGGTGACCTTCTTTCGCAATAATGAGTACCACGCCGACTACCAGCTCGGCTATACGCTCCCTGGGTGGCAATTGGCTCCCACGGTGGCACTCGAGCATCGTCAGGTGCGTCTCGTGGGGGGCGTCTACAACCTCACTTTACTAGGTGCACAGCGCTATCCACGAGGTGGGTGGTACGATCACTTGCCACACTGGAGCGGTGACCCTAAGGAGCAGGGGAGTGGCGTGCATCTACGTCCTATCCTCTCCCTACAATACAGACCAAATGATCATATCACCGTCTCGATGGGCACACTCCTCGGAGCGCAGACGGTGGGGCTGCGAGGTGTCGCCTCCTCTACGGTCGATCAAGACGGGTCGCTCTCGCTCGTCTCACCGCTCTACGATCCCGAGTACAGCTTCACACGAGACCCCGCGCAGGGGGCAATGATTCAGCTGCGCTATCCTCGCTTTGCGCTAGAAGCTCTGGTGGATTGGCAGGGTTTCATCTTCCCTGGAGAGACTCATCAGGAGGCTTTTTCAGCCCTACTATCCACAGCTTATCAGCTCCACAGCAGCGACAGCTGGAAGACGCAACTAGAGTTGCAAGCTACGGCTCACCATCGGGCAGGAGAGATACAGCAGATGTCGCCTCCAGACACGCTACACACCTACTTAGCTGGTGCCACTGGGGTGACTACACAATATAAGTATGCCGCACAGGGAGCAGTCGAAGGCTTTCTGCACATCTTAGGCTCCTCGCTCCGTGACGGCAAGGCTGAGCCACCGCTCGGATACGCCCTCTATGGTCGCTTAGCTTGGCGACACAAGATGCTGCGACTAGCGACAGATGCCACTTACGGGCACCGCTACTATGCACCCTATGGGGGGCCGCTCCTAGCGTCCGCTCGTACAGCCGAGGAGCAGTGGCGGCTAGGCGTTTATCCCGCACTAGAAGTACCCATTTCCAGCTTCGGGGCGTTGCGCCTAGAGGGTGCGCTCTGGTGGAGTCAGCGCACCGCCACACGGAGCCAGCTGAGCCACATGATCTCTCTGACACTCACCTTTCGCAACAACTGGACCATCCTCTAGCGATACGCTCTAAAGTGGCGTAAATGTTGTAGCTTTGTATGCGTTCTTCAGTAAGTGAGGCGAAATACTTGCTCTGGAGAACTATGTATCATACTATAAGATAGCATAATGGACAAAAAACTAGAAGCGGCTGCGAGAGCCTATCATGCGCTCCCACAGCCTGGTAAGATAGAGGTGCGACCCACTAAGTCGCACAATACACAGCAGGATCTGACGCTCGCTTACAGCCCTGGCGTGGCGGTGCCTTGCAAGGATATAGAGGCCGATCCTGAGCGTGCTTACGACTACACCTCCAAGGGTAATCTCGTTGCAGTTATCTCCAACGGTACCGCCGTCCTGGGACTGGGCAACATCGGTGCTATGGCAGGCAAGCCGGTGATGGAGGGCAAGGGATTGCTCTTCAAGATCTACGCGGGTATCGATGTCTTTGACCTAGAGGTCGACGAGAAGGACCCCAAGAAGTTTATCGAGATCGTTCGCTCGCTGGCACCTACCTTCGGCGGTATCAACCTCGAGGACATCAAGGCACCCGAGTGCTTTGAGATCGAGGAGGAGCTGAAGGCTACGCTTGACATTCCCGTCATGCACGACGACCAGCACGGCACCGCCATCATCTCCGCTGCGGGTATGCTCAATGCACTCAAGATCGTCGGCAAGAAGATCGAAGAGGCTAAGATCGTGGTCAGTGGCGCGGGTGCCTCAGCGCAGTCCTGCACCAAGCTTTACATAGCTCTGGGAGCTAAGCGGGAGAACATTGTGATGATCGACTCCAAGGGAGTCATTCGCACCGACCGCCCCAATCTAGATGAGCGCAAAGCTTTCTTTGCGACCGATCGTGAGGGTGTCTTCACATTGGCCGATGCGATCGAGGGGGCTGACCTTTTCCTCGGACTCTCGCAGCCTGGAGTCCTGACGCCTGAGATGGTACAGAAGATGGCACCCAATCCGATTGTCTTTGCGCTAGCCAATCCAGAGCCTGAGATCAGGTATGAGGATGCAAAAGCGGCACGCCCTGACGTACTGATGGCTACGGGCCGGTCGGACTATCCGAATCAGATCAATAATGTGATCGGCTTCCCCTATATCTTCCGAGGGGCACTCGACGTGCGTGCTACGGCGATCACTGAGGAGATGAAGATGGCTGCCACGATAGCAATAGCAGACCTAGCGCAGGAACCTGTTCCCGATGAGGTCTCGAGTGCCTACGGACACATGCCGCTGCACTTCGGTCCTGACTACTTTATCCCTAAGCCTGTGGACCCACGTCTCATCACGAGAGTCTCGATGGCTGTGGCTCGTGCAGCTATCCGTACGGGAGTGGCGCGTCGTGAGATTACCGACTGGGAGGCTTACGAGCAGTCGCTCCTGATGCGTACGGGAGGTATGAGTCACCTGCTACGTCGCATCCACGAGGCTGCGCAAAAGTCCCCCAAGCGTATGGTCTACGCTGCGGGTGAGAACCCACTCGTGCTACGTGCTGCTGCTGAGGTGGCTCAGCTGGGTATCGCTCATCCGATCGTGCTGGGTGATCCTGTGGTCATCCGAGAGCTTGCCAAGGAGCATGATTTGGATCTCTCCACGATCGAGATTATCAATCAGCATGACGAGCAGTGGAAGGCTAAGCGTGAGGAGTATGCCCGCCGCTACACAGAGCAAAACTGGCGCAAGGGCGGTATCCTGAGTGAAGCTAAGGACAAGATGTTTGGTCCGAACTATTTCGGCATGATGATGGTACAGTGCGGTGATGCTGACAGCTTGATCACAGGCATTTACTCGAACTATGCCTACCTCTCCAATGTAGCTCGTGATACGGTGGGTATAGCCCCTGGTCACCAGCACTTTGCGACGATGCACCTGGTGATGATGAAGAGTGGACCGCTCTTCCTAGCTGATACGTTGATCAATCAAAACCTCAAGGCTGAGACACTGGTGGACATTGCGCTCCTGGCTGCCGAAAAGGTGCGCTGCTTTGGCATCAAGCCAGTCATTGCTATGGTGAGCTTCTCGGACTTTGGTAGCACCGATGCTGAGTCCTCGGTGGAGGCGCGTAAGGCGGTGGAGATCCTGCACAGAGACTACCCACACATCGTGGTGGACGGTGAGATGCAGCTACAGACCGCACTCAACTACCAGCGACGCGATGAGGAGTTCCCGAACAATCGCATCAAGGGTGAGCCCGCCAATGTGCTCATCTTCCCCCGTCTCTCGGCTGCGAATGCGTGCTATCAGCTGCTCAAGCACCTAGACATAGCGGAAGATGTGATCGGTCCTATCCAGATCGGACTAGCTAAGCCGATCTACTTCGCCGACCACGATGCCGACGTCAAGGACATCGTCAATATCACGGCGATGGCTTCGCTAGACTCCAGCTCCTGCTTCGTCTAGCCCGTCGCGCCATACGACAATAAGAGGGAGATCCACCGTCGGTGGGTCTCCCTTTTTAGTTCCCTACGCATGAAACTCCAGTTTCATGCGGAAGAAACTCCAGTTTCCTCTAGGAGAAACTGCAGTGCCGTACGGGTGGCTCAGAGGAGCTACTGGAACACTCGATGATCGTATTTGAGTGAATAAGGTTATATTTGTCACTGAAAAAAGATCGTTTGTGGCATCT
>URKO01000095.1 GCA_900548415.1 uncultured Porphyromonas sp. | reverse complement strand
GCGGATCAGCAACAACAAAGCAAGCCACCCGTTCTTCAGAGCGGGTGGCTTTTTTTAATCTTTCGACAGTTGAGGCCCTCTAAGACGGAGACACACACAGACATACGGACATACACACGACACGCTATGCGACAGATACCGTTACGGAGTCTCTGCCTACTCCTGATATTTCACGCTTTATCCCTTACATTACCCGCCCAAGTGGTCACGACCGTACGAGGTGCCGTACGGGACGGCGCCAAGGCTCCTCTGGTGGGTGCCAACGTGGCATTTTATCGGGTCACGCCCTCTGGCGACAAGCAGCTCGTGGCGGGCGGTACGAGCGATAGCAAGGGGCGCTTTGCGATAGCTCAGGTGCCTCAGGAGCAACTCTCTCTAGAGGTCTCTTACATAGGCTATCAAAACTACCAAAAGAACCTGACGATCACGGCTGGGATAGACCTAGGAGTCATACGGCTCGAGGAGGATGAGCATCTGCTAGAGGTGGTGGTCGTAGAGGGTAAAGCGACCGACATGACCGTGCGAGGTGATACGATCGCCTTCAACGCTGATGCCTACAAGGTGCCACAAGGCGCTATGCTCGAGGATCTAGTCAAGCGTCTCCCTGGAGCAGAGATTGACGAGAATGGGCAAATAACCATCGGCGGACAGCAGGTGGCGAAGATTATGCTCGACGGCAAGGAGTTCTTTAGCGGAGATACGAAGGTGGCTATGCGCAATCTACCTGCCGATGTGGTCAATCAGCTAGAGGTGCTGAACCAGCAGAGCGACGAGGCGCGCATCACGGGCTTTGACGATGATGAGGAGCAGACGGTACTCAATATCCGCACGAAGCCTGATATGCAACAGGGTACTTTCGGACACGCTCTGGCGGGTTACGGCTTGGACAACCGCTATGAGCTCAACGGGATGCTCAACTACTTCTCCCAGCAGCACCAGACGACACTCATCGCTGGCAGTAATAATACAAACGGGCAGGGACTCTCGGACCTGGACCTAGACCGTGGCTCTGGTGGATGGGGACGTGGTGGCGGTAGACGTGGTGGTGGCTTCAGACCACAAGGTATCACCACCTCTGCACAGATCGCTGCTGATGAGACCTACACGCCTAATGAACAGCTGGAGATCAATGCGAATGCACGCTATGGTTACTCTCAAAACAATCTCTCGGCACGCACCGAAACGGAAAACCTCTTACCCGACAGCCCCAGTACATTTACCAATGAGACGACCGAGGCACTCCGCCGAGGGCACAATCTAGGGGGCGATGCCTATATCAAGTGGCAAGCGACAGACCGTACGGAGCTGATCTACCGCCCTGCTATACATTACAGCTGGGGCATGGATCAGGAGGCGCGTAACTACCGCACTTCGGATAGCGAGGATAGCGAGTTGCATCGAGGCAGTCAGGAGAATCTTCGAGATCATCGTGGGTTACGCCTCTTCAACATGCTCCTCCTAGGGCATAAGCTCAACGATGAGGGACGCACCCTGAGCCTACAGCTCAACGGAGGCTTCCTCGGCGACAACGCTAGCACAGAGAGCCACTCGACGCTTCACTCCATCGAGGGTGATCAGACAAAGCAGACACTCCTGGAGGATCGCAGTCAGACCTTCAACTACCGCATACGCACGGGCTACGTAGAGCCACTCACAGAGCTGCTCTCGCTACAAGCACAACTAGAGTGGGGCGACCGCATACGCAGCAGTGAGCGTGACTACAAGCAGCCTGACGCTACGGTTGCCTGGACGCAGCCCGATGCCACGATGGATACGAAGATGAGTACTCGCCTGAGCTCGCTCAGTGGAGGACTAGATATCAAAGTGGCAAACAAGCTGATTGACCTGACCGTAGGGTTACGTGTCCGCCCTACCTGGATGACGACGAAGCAATCGCAGCTTGCGAGCCAAAAGCCTCTCGTGCGCCGTGAGACGATATGGGCTCCATCACTCAACTTTCGCTACACGCCTAATAAGCAGACGATGCTTCGCCTAGGCTATTGGGGACGCTCGGAGATGCCTTCTGCAGGGCAGATGTACACGCTCCCCGATGCGACCAATCTGCGGGAGTCGATCGTAGGTAATCCAGACCTACGCCCCAGCTACCAGCATCAGCTGTTTGGCATGTTTCGCACTTTCATTCCTAGTACGAGCCAAGCGATCAATCTACGCTTCTTTGGGGCTTATACCCACCACGCCGTGATCAGCGACCAGACGGTTGACGCTAAGACACAGCGCCGACAGATCACCTACATCAATGCCGATGGGGGAGAGTATATGGTACGTAGTAACGGCTCCTTTACCACGCCCCTCTTTACGAAGTCGCTGTCGCTAGCGGTCACGCTCGGCTCGGCGTACAACTACCGCATAGGGCGCATCAATGGTGTGATCAATGGAGCGCACTCATGGACGCTCTCGCCCAAACTCTCCTTAGCCTACTCAAATAGCTGGCTCTACCTACGCGCTAAGGGAGGCGTCAGATACCACTACGGCAGCCAAAGTATACAGATTGCCACCTCGCCACACACTTACGACTGGAGTGCTGGAGGCGATGCATCGGTGACGCTACCACTAGGCTTCAAGGTGGAGAGCGAGGCAATCTACACACAAGGGGTCGGATACCAAGAGCCCTACAATGTCGCCTCCGTACTGTGGAGTGCTGGGCTCTCGTACTCCTTCCTGAAGGATCAAGCAGCGACCCTACGCATCAAGGTGTATGATCTACTCAACGAGCAACAGAGCATATCGCGTCAGGTCACCGCTACGGAGATTAGCGACACCTGGTCCAACAGCCTCGGTCGCTACGCCATGCTGCACTTCATCTACCGCTTCCGACTCTAGGTCAGCCGACCTGCGGTTCATCCTAATTGAGTTCTATAAAGTACGAAGGCTGTGGATATCCACAGCCTTCATGCATTGTAAGGGTTTCCTCTAGCGAGGTCTAGTCGTGTTGCAAACGAGCCTCTAGGTCGGGTCGCCAGTCGGTGCCATTGACCGCTAGGAGTGTCTGCAGGCCCAGTGCTGCTGCGGCCTCTAGATTGGCCGTGCTGTCGTCGATGAAGAGCGTGCGCTCAGGCACCATGCCACTGTCTGCTATCATCTGCTCGTAGATAGCTCGGTCTGGCTTCATCGTCTGCATCTCGCAGGAGGCATAGACCTTGTCCACATAGTCGCTCAGCGTTCGCCCCGTGGCGGGGAGGAAGTGCGGACTGTGGGCATAAGCCATAATGTAGGGATTGGTATTCGACAAGATATAGATCTTGTACTGCTTACGGAGCTGCTCTAGGTAGTCAAACTTGTACTGAGGCACTCCCTTGAGGAAGAGCATGATTGCCTCATTGACCTGCTCATCAGTTAGGTCTGTGCCAGCATGCTCGTTGAGCCGTGCGACAAACTCCTCACGCCCCACGAGACCCATCTCGAGGTCGTGGAAGACGCCGAGCTGTCGGTACGGATTGAGCATCTCGTCGATATCCTGTACGCCTAGCTCGCGAAAGCGTCTTAGCGACACCTCCGGCTGGAGATCTACTAAGACGCCTCCGAAATCAAATACGAGTGTATCTATCACGGTCTCTTACTTCTTGAGCCAACGATCGAGCCAGTCAAAGAAGGTGCGCTGCCATAGGAGTGCATTCTGTGGCTTGAGGACCCAGTGCGTCTCCTCGGGGAAGAGTAGCATCTTCGTTGGTACACCACGCATCTTAGCAGCGTCAAAGGCCATCATACCCTGCGAAGCAAGGATGCGGAAGTCGTACTCACCGTGAATGATCAGGATAGGCGTATCCCACTTGTCAGCGAGCTTGTGAGGTGAGTTGGCAAAGGTGCGCTGAGCCGTAGCGTTGTCCTTTTCCCAAGGAGCACCACCCATATCCCAGTTAGCAAACCACTTCTCCTCAGTCTCGAGATACTGCGCCTCGAGGTTGAAGATACCAGCGTGTGCGATGAAGGCTGCGAAGCGTCCCTCGTGTACACCTGCTAGGTAGTAGACCGAGTAACCACCGTAGCTAGCACCCACAGCAGCCATACGATCTGGAGCGATGAAGGACTCTTGCTTCATGAGGTCTGCAGCAGTGAGGTAGTCGCGGATGTTTTGCCCGCTGTAGTCACCACTGATCTGCTCGTTCCACGCCTTGCCAAAGCCTGGCACACCGTGACGGTTGGGGAGGATGACGATGTAGCCTTGCTCCGCCATGATGCGGGGATTCCAGCGGTAAGACCAGAACTGGCTGATGGTGTTTTGCGGACCACCCTGACAATAGAGGATGGAGGGGTACTGCTTGCTCTTGTCAAAGTGCGGTGGGTAAAGGACCCACGTGAGCATCTTACCGCCGTCGGTCGTAGGCATCCAGCGCTTTTCGCAAGTTAGGTCGCCTAGCTGGCTCATGATCGGCTTGTCCTCCTGAGTGAGTGCGGTAGCCTTGCCGTTCTTCAGATTAACCATGAAGAGCTCCGTCGGGTAGGTCATCGCTTGGCGAGAGGCTACGCAGACGCCCTTGTCATTCATATCCAAGCCCGTGTAGTCGTACTGTCCGTCGGTGATCTGCTTGATCTTCCCATTAGACAGCTGATAGCTGTAGAGGTGTGTCAGTGCCTCACGGCAAGTGATGAAGTAGATAGTCTTGCTGTCGGCACTCCAGGTGGGGTTGGAGATATTGTACTCAAAGTCGGCCGTGAGGGGGCGGTACTGCTTCTTTGCCAAGTCGTAGAGATACATAACCTGTAGGTCAGACTCGTAGCCGTCGCGCTCCATGCCGATCCAGATGAGTGAGCGACCGTCGGGGCTGAAGACAGGGTTCGTGTCGTAACCCATGATGCCCTCACTTACATTGGTCGTCTCGCCAGTAGTTACGTTGTATAGGTAGATGTCACTATTGGTCGAGAGGCTGTACTCCAGGCCTGTCTTCTTGCGGCAAGCGTAGGCGATGAGGTTGCCATCAGGGCTGAAAGCTATATCCTCGATACCATTGTGCGGCCGCATAGGAGCCTCATACGGTTCACCCTCGAGTAGGTCCAGTCCCTTGGTAATGGGCTGTGCCGTAACCTTTGCGATAAAGGGGTGTGGCATCGTCGAGACCCATTCGTCCCAATGCTTGTACATCAGATCCTCTATGATACGAGCGTCAGCCTTGTCTAGGTCAGGATAGACGTCGGTGACGACGGGGCGAGCCTTGATGTCCTGCACGTAGAGCAGCGTCGTCTCATCTGGCGAGAAGAGATAGTCGACGATGCCCCCGTCGATAGCGGTGAGCTGACGCTCTATACCATCACTGAGGGTGCGTGCGAAGAGCTGCATGCCCTGGTCGGTGCCACGCATGAAGTATATCTGCTTGCCGTCACGGCTCCAGCGTGGAGTGTACTCGCTACCAGCTGAGGGTGCGGTCAGCTCGGTACGTCCCGAGCCATCGCTATTGATGAGGTAGATAGAGGTGCGGCTGTTGTTGTCCTGGATAGAGGGTTGGGACACGTTGTATACGACCTGCTTACCATTAGGAGCTAGAGCGTAGCTCCCTACACGAGGCATCGTGAGGAGCATCTCTGGAGTCATCTGCTTGGTCCCTTGCTGTGCAGTCATAGGCAGAGCGAATGTGGATAAAATGAGAGCCACGAGGCTACGAAACAAGTTTCTTCTAGTCATGTGATAGAATGAGATAGAGTGAAAAAAAGGTCGTCTCGGGCGACCATGGTTACTGAATGCTCTCCAAAGGTAC
>URKO01000094.1 GCA_900548415.1 uncultured Porphyromonas sp. | reverse complement strand
ATCAAGCCGTACAAAGTGGGTCGCACTTGCATTGATTATAAGTTGCACGACCATTATCCTCACTAACGCTATGTCTAGAGAAAAGGGACAACCTCAGGAGCTAGACACCGTCTACCTCGCTGGGGGGTGCTTCTGGGGTATGCAAGCTTTCTTTGAGGAGGTCGACGGAGTCATCTCTACCGAGGTGGGCTATGCCAATGGCACACTCGGACGACAGCCCTCTTACGAGGAAGTTTGCACAGGCGAAACGGGCTTTGCAGAGACACTGCAGGTAGTTTACAATGCAGGGCGTGTGCCACTAAGCTTTATCCTAGAGCGCTACTTCACCGTCATCAACCCCACTACGCTCAACCGCCAAGGAGCCGACCAAGGCACGCAGTACCGCACGGGTATCTACTATACTAAAGAGGAGCAGCGTCCCATCATCGAGAAGGCACTCACCTCACTACAGCAGGCTTACGCTGACCCCGTCGTGGTAGAGTGCAAGCCCCTGAGCAACTACTACCCAGCCGAGCAATACCATCAGGAGTATCTACGCAAGAACCCTGGTGGCTACTGTCACATCGGCCGTACGCAGATAGCGCGTGAGAGCTACGTACGCTACGTAGACCACGAGGCGCTTCGCAAGCGACTCACACCGATGCAGTATTACGTGACGCAGGAGGCTGGCACAGAGCCACCCTTTGACAATGAGTACTACGACCTCACCGAGGAGGGTATCTACGTGGACATTGTCTCCGGCAAGCCGCTCTTCCTCAGCTTGGACAAGTTTGACTCAGGTTGTGGGTGGCCCGCCTTCGCAAAGCCTATTGACGATCAACTGATTAAGGAGTCGACCGATCGCTCACACGGTATGGTGCGTACCGAGGTACGTAGCAAAGATTCCGACGCTCACCTCGGGCATCTCTTTGAGGATGGCCCCGTCGAGCTTGGCGGACTGCGCTACTGTATCAATAGTGCGGCACTGCGCTTCATTCCCCTAGACAGTCTGGAGGCTGAGGGGTATGGCGACTACCTGCGCTACTTCAAGAAGTAACTGTGACAAGGGTCCTACACCTCAGCACTTATGGGGCTAATAGCGGTGCTGGCGTCGCAGCACTACGACTGCTAGAGGCTGAGCGAAGCTACGGCTTAGACGCTGAGCTACTGCTCATGGCTCCTAACTCGGAGACCCTAGCTGGGGTGCATGCCCTTGGCAATGATCGGGGGCTTTACCGTGCTTGGCAATGTAAGCTCTGGAGCGAGCGCGCCATCGTTGCTCTACTCAACGGCTTCAACCGTGAGCAAACTTTCAAAACCTCTCTAGGCCGACTCGGCATCTCTATGCGTGCCCTGCGCCCCTACCTCGCCAATGTGGATCTCATCCACCTGCACTGGACGCAGCACGCCTTCCTCTCGCTCCGCACACTCGAGGAGCTCTGCAAGCTCGGGCTACCCGTTGTCATCACGCTACATGACTACTGGTGGGCGCAAGGTATCGAGCAGATGGCGACTAAGTCTGGCGAACTATCAGCCCCCCTGCGCCGACTAGACCAACGAGTTCGGCAGCGCAAAGCGGAGCTCATGGCGCACTACCCTATTCACTGGGTCACCGTCTCCAGTAGCCTTGCCAATGAGGTGTCACGCTCCCCCATCGTACCTCGCCTAGGCATCAGCACCATCGGCAACGTCCTCTCCGCTCAGTACTATCAGCAGGCACAGATGCAGGAGACAAAAGCCTCCAATGAGCAAGCACCTTATCAGATCCTCTTCGTAGCGACTCGTGTCGATGACCCGATCAAAGGGTGGACCTACCTCATCGAAGCCATGCGACAACTAGCCGAGCTAGCGGGCGAGCAGAGAGCGCAAATGCAGCTCACACTCGTCGGTGCCCTATCCGACCGCTCACTCCTCAAGCAGATCCCCATCCTCGTACAGCATCTAGGCAGTATCTCCGATGCGGAGCAACTACGCTCCCTTTACGCTGAGAGCTCCGTCCTCATCTCAACCAGTGAGCGCGAGAGCTTTGGCCAGACACTCTTAGAGGCTCTCGCCTGCGGTACGCCCATCATCGCTAGAGACTCGGGAGGTCCCGCTGATATAGTCATCAATGGGGTCAATGGTGCCCTCGTAGCGCACGACAAACCGCAAGAGATGGCTACCGCTCTCTGGCAGCACTTCACCGAAGCCATAGCTTATCAGCCCGAAGCGTGCCGAGCCTCCGCCCTGCGCTTTGCCCCGACAGCCATTGCCCAGCAGTACGCCCAGCTTTACGCACAGTTAATAGATGACACCCAGCGAGCAAACTCATGACGACAACGCCCCTACTAACCATCATCACCATCTGCTACAATGCGGAGGCAACCATCGCGCCCACGCTGCGCAGCCTTGCCGAGCAGAGCGACCAAAGCTTTGAGTATCTCGTCATAGACGGAGCTTCCCAAGACAAAACGCTCTCACTCGTTCAGACGCTCTATCCTCGTGCTACTGTCCACTCCGAACCTGATCATGGGCTATACGATGCGATGAATAAAGGGTTGCGCCAAGCCACCGGCACCTACATCTGGTATCTCAATGCGGGCGACACGCTACGCACGCCCGACACCATTCGCACCGTCTGCGCTGCTCTTGAGACGCACCAGCCCGACCTCCTCTATGGCGACACGATGATTGTAGACGGAACCTACCAGGACCTACATCCTCGTCGGTTGCGCCCACCCCATCCGTTGACGCAGCGCTCCTTTGCCAATGGTATGCTCATCTGCCACCAAGCTTTCATACCACGACGCTCGCTCGCTCCGCTCTACGACCTGCGCTACCGCTACTCGGCAGACTACGACTGGTGCATCAAGATCATCGACGCCATCCATAGCCAGTACCGCATCGACGACTATCTCGTCAACTACCTCAACGAGGGCGTCACCACACGCAACCATCGCGCCTCGCTCCTCGAGCGGCTTCGCATCATGGCTCGGCGGTACGGCTGGGGCACCGCCCTAGCACGACACGTCAGCTTCCTTTTCTGTCGTCAGCGATAAGAGCGGCTTCCTAGCCTGCTGTCACAATCTCGGAGCAAACTATCCGCAACTTATGCCCATGACGCAAGAGACGTCAGGGTTGACTCATTATATATAATGTGTCCCTCTAACGTCTAACCTCTAATCCCTATTTACATATCTTTACGGGGAAATTCGTCCGATTCTCTCCTTTCTCGAATATCCACGTGGGAAATACGCAAGGCTGACGGCCTCTCCTCGTTATTTCACAGAGAAAAAGAGCTTGTAAGTAACCATCGGCATAAAGCCCTGCGTGTACATCGTCGAGTACTCCCCATTGTCGAAGAGGATAGACATGACATTCTTACGATTCGTCACATTCTGCAGGTCCACTGCCCACTCCTGGGTGATGCGCTGACCTATCTGGCGAGCGCCTATCTTTAAATCTGCTCGGAGGTAATCCTTAGCTTGAAGAGCATTGACCTGTGTCTTGTCAAGCTCTATGCGACCGCTCTGCTTATATAGATCTTCTCGTATCGGTGTGTAGCGGATGCCCCCCGCATAGGAGGCCTTAAGATCGGTAAAAAGCGCCCAGTGCTTCGGCAACTTCCACTCATATCCACCCGTCATATTGACAAGATACCGGCCATCAAAGACTGTACTCCACCACTCTTTCTGAAATCCTGTCGTATAGGTCGAGCTGTAGAGTGACGCGTTAAAGAGCATGTAGTAGTTGTTGCTATAAAACTTCTCCACCGTAAGCTCTACACCATAGTTTCTACCACGCCCCTTATTGACTAGATCGCTCTGACGCTCTATGTAGTTTTGTCCAGCGCCACCTATCTCTAGGAGCGTCCATATAGAGTTCGGGTCATTGACCACGGGTACTCTGTATAGCTCCTGATAGTATCCCTCTATCTTAGCATGCCAGTTGGGCGCAAAAGCCCAGTCGTAGTAGAGATCCACCTGCGCACTACGTGTGAAATCAACCCGCTTATTGCGATACTCGATACCCTGCGGTGCATAGTGACGTATGAAGTAAAAGGAGCGTGGGAGCATCTGACTATATAGTCCCGCAGCAAGACCGATGGTGTGAGAGCGAGCTGGCTGATACTGCAAGCCCATACGGGGTTCGATAGCATAGCGATCATTGATCGTAAGATACATACTATGTAGTCCCAGTGTGGCTGTCCAATAGTCTCCTAGGCGATGACGATACTGTCCATAGGCTCGGATCAAGCCATAGAGCGGACTCTCCTCGGCAATCGTCCGTACACCTTGAACAAACGTACCATCAGCCGTCTGCTCCAAGTAGTGCGCATCAAAAAGATCGCCTCGGACTCCCGCCACGAGTAGCCCCTCCCTACTGGGATGCCATGTAAGATCTGAGTGAAGCGACCACCTATTCTCCTGTGCAGCCTCCGACCACATGAGATGCCACTGAGGGTCCTGCTTACCTCCTCGCAGGTTCATCGTATCAACAGGCATACTGGTATCAGAGCGTACGAAAGAGAGCTGCGTACGGAGTGACGTATGGGAAGAAAACTGTACGTTATGTGTCAGTCCTACAATGTAAGCTGTCGAATTGACCGCTACACGCTGTGCCATGGAGAGCTTACTAAAGTCGTAGTCGGCATATTCAAAACTGTCTCCCAGCTCGTTTGTGGCAAAGTGTATGTGACTCTTGCTAAATAGTCCGATGAAAGAGAGCGAATGCCCATGCCCTAGGTCGAAGTGGAGCTTCGTCGTGAAGTCTTGATAGCGTGGCACCACTGGCATCTTAAAGCCTAGAGCATGCATGATGTCAGGGACAGAGTAGCGATAAGAAGCAAGGTAAGACGATTGACTCCCCTTGCGCAGGTACCCCTCAGCACCTAGCTCTAGTCCACCAAAGCCTGACTGTAGCCAGAACTCATGTCGCTCGAGATTACCACGGCGTAGACGCAAGTCAAAGATGCCCGAGAGCGCATTGCCATAAGGGGCTGGCCAAGCACTCAAGTGAAAGTCGGAGTTGGTCAGCAGATTAGTATTGAGATAGCTCACCTGACCTCCAGTCATACCGACACCTGTATTGAAGTGATTGGGATTGCTAATCTCGATACCATCTAGGATCCACTGCACCCCAGCGGGTGAATTACCTCGTATGATGATATCGTTGCGAGAGTCGTTGACAGGCATGATACCAGCGAAGCTACGCACCATACGAGCAGGGTCGCCCAGGGAAGCGGCAAAGCGATACGCCTCATCAACGCTAAAGCTACGCGCTCCAGCTAGGCTAAACCTATTCGTAGGAGTACTCTTGTCATACGGAGCAGTCACAACCACAGCATCAAGCTTGGTATCTGACGGTGTCAAGGCTATATGCAGCACACTCTGCTTGCCCGCTACAACGAGGAGGTCTACCTCCTGAGACTCATAGCCTATACAACTAATCTGCAAGGAGCAACGACCTACAGGTAACCGTAGAGAAAACTTCTGATCTGAGCCTGTCGTTGTCCCTACGAGTGGATCACTACCTACTACTACGATCGAAGCTCCAACGATCGTATCGTCAGGGAGTGCGGAAATGACCTCTCCGCGTACCTCTTGTGTAAAGGGTTCCTGAGCATTTAACCGAGCATTTAGATAAGCGGTAAATGCAAGGGTAATGATAAGAAAGACGAGCTTAGTGAGATGTCGCATACGAACTTTGAGATGATTGATTTCACTCGCAAAGGTACTCCAAAGATGTTAACGATGTGTGACACATGCACTTCGG
>URKO01000093.1 GCA_900548415.1 uncultured Porphyromonas sp. | reverse complement strand
GTTTCTCGTTTTGGCTAGTTTCGGGCCGTTTGGCTCTTTTGTTGCTCTCTGTGGCTTTGCGGTGAGCAGATTTGGCAAAAAGCTATGCCCCTCTCCACTTTCATCGGTGTGGTGGGGCATAGCTTTTTAATTTGTCTCTTATCCCTCGATCGCCTTGAGGAGATTCTTGCCAAGACTGCTTGCACCTAGACGGAAGAGCTCAGGGGTGAGCCACTCCTCGCCAAGGATCTCCTTGACGATGCAGTAGTACTTGACCACGTCCTCTGGCGTGCGGACACCACCGCTCGCCTTGAAGCCACGACGCTCACCGTGCTGCTCGTAATACTTGCGTAGCGTCTGACACATAACGTAAGCGGCCTCCAGTGAAGCGCCTGGATACTCCTTGCCTGTGGAGGTCTTGATGAAGTCTGCGCCTGAGTAGAGCGATAGGATCGATGCGATCTGTATCTGTCGTGGGTCAGCGAGTAGACCAGACTCGATAATCACCTTGAGGTGCGCTCCGTGAGCGGCGTCCTTGAGCTCCTCGATTTCGGTGCATACGCCGTCGTAGTCCTCTGATAAGAAGCGGTTTAGGTTGAGGACAACGTCTACTTCGTTGGCTCCCTCGGAGACAGCCATAGAGACCTCAGCGACCTTGATCTCTGGGAAGGTCTGGCTAGCGGGAAAGCCTGCAGCTACCGAAGCGATGCGTACATCGGGACAGGTGAGCGTAGCCTTGACAGTAGGTACCAGAGCGGGATAGACGCAGATGGCGGCTACGTTGGGGATGTCGGGATGGTTAGTCTCGAAGTCGTTAACTCCAGCGACCATCTTGGTGACGCTCTCGTCGGTATCACCTCCCATCAGCGTGGTTAGGTCTATACAGCTGTAGAGTAGCTTGAGGACCTCTGGTGTGTAGCACTCCTTATAGTGCTTGTCGATGATTGCTTGTACCTTGGCGGTAACATCTCCCTCGATAGGTTCGTAGAGCGAGATTGCTTTATGGTATTTGTCTATCTGATGCATTGGTTTGTATTGTTTGAAGGTTTATTATTCTGTTGTATCTGCTTGCTTAGAGCGTAACTTGTCGTTGTTTAAGTGTCTGGTTGCGTCGCGTTTTGTCTTCTTCTGGAGGTTCTTTTCAAGTGCCTCCTGTAGATTGACTCCGCACTGGTTGGCAATGCAGGTGAGCACCCAGAGCAGGTCTGCCAGCTCGTCCGCAAGGTCGAGATGATCGGACGCTTTAGCACTCTGCTCACCGTAGAGCCGTGCCATAACACGTGCCACCTCGCCCGTCTCCTCCGTGAGGATCGCCATATTGGTCAGCGGGTCGAAGTAGCGCACACCGTAGGTGCGTATCCACTCGTCGACCAGCTGCTGTAGTTCGTCTAGCGTCGTCTCTTTTGCTTTGTTAGTAGCGTCCATTAGAGCGTGTCGGTGTCTAGGATGATGGTCACAGGTCCATCGTTATGTATCTCTACCTGCATATCGGCTCCAAATTTACCGGTTTTAATTGAATCTGCGCCCATGATGAGACGCATCTTTGCGACAAACTGCTCGTAGAGCGGCTCCGAGACCTCACCCTTGGCGGCCTCGATATAGCTCGGACGGTTGCCTTTGCGACAGTTTGCCATGAGCGTAAACTGGCTCACGACGAGCGCTTCGCCACCAATGTCCAGCAGTGAACGGTTCATTACGCCCTCCTCGTCATCGAAGATGCGTAGCTTGCACACCTTCTGGCAGAGCTTCTCGATCTGCTCGGAACCATCTTCGTAGCCGATGCCGAGGAGTAGGACGATACCTTGCTGGATGCTCCCGACGCAGTTGCCGTCGATCGACACAGAGGCGTGGGTGACTCGCTGTAAAAGTGCTTTCATACTGTTTCTTCTCTAGGTTGTTTCTGTAGATTCGTCGGGGTGTAGGTGATTGTACAGCTTGTTCCCCTTGCTCGTGCCGAGGGTTGCGATCAGCTCGGCACGACTAGCCTTGACGACTCTTTGGGGCGTCTTGAAGGCTTGCAGTAATGTCTCCTTGCTCCGTGCACCAATCCCTGGGATCTCATCGAGGATGCTCTTCGTCTGCTGCTTCGAGCGACTATCTCTATGGAAGGTGATACCAAAGCGGTGCGCCTCGTCACGTATATGACAGACCACCTTGAGCGTTTCTGATCGACGATCCAAGACCAAAGGCTCCGACTCGCCTGGACGGTATAGCTCTTCGAAACGCTCCGCAAGACCGAAGACGCACACTTTGTCGTAGATGCCTAGCTCCTTGAGCGTCTCGCAGGCGACATGTAGTTGCCCCTTGCCACCATCTATGATGATCAGGTCTGGGAGCGATTGCCCCTCGTCCAGCACACGGCGATAGCGTCGGTAGATGATCTCACGCATCGTCCGATAGTCGTCAGCCCCGACGACTGTTTTCACATGAAACTTTCTGTACTCGCTCTTCGCCGGCTTACCATTCTTAAAGACCACGCAGGCGGCTACGGGATTGGTGCCTTGTATATTTGAGTTGTCAAAGCACTCCATGTGGCGGGGTAGGCGATCGATGCCTAGATCCTTCTTCATCGTAGTGAGGAGACGTGTGGCTCGTTGCTCGGGGTTGAGCTTCTCCTGACGCTTGTAGCAGTCCCAGCGATAGCGTGATACGTTGCGTTGAGCTAGCTCGAGGATTTGCTTCTTCTCGCCTCGCTGTGGTACGGTGATCCGATAGCTGTCGCTCTCCCATTCGCCAGGCTCCGCCAGGATTACCTCACGAGCCGTGCTGCCGAAGCGCTGCCTTAGTTCCTCTATCAGGTAAGTGAGCAGGTCGCTTTGCGTGGAGTCTACCGTTTTCTTAAAGGTTAAGTTGTGCGCTAAGACGACTGCCCCGTGGCGTACCTGCATCATACAGACGAAACCATTGACATCGTCCTCATCGTATGCAAAGACATCTGCCTCGCGAATGTTTGGGGCGACGACATGCTTGCCCGAATAGCGACGTAGCGTCTCAATGTTCTGACGATGCTGTTCGGCTCGCTCGAACTCTAGTCGCTCGCTCATGCGATTCATCTCCTCCACTTCCTCCTCTATGAGGATGTTTATCTCTCCCTTGAGGATGCGCCGGGCTAGCTGCACCGCATGGGCGTACTCCTCAGCCGAGACCAACCCTTGGCAGGGACCACCGCACTTCTTGATGTGGTATTGCAGACAAAGGTCTACTCGTCGCTCTCGTACCACCTCGGGGGTCAAAGCGTAGCGACATGAGCGTAGCTGGAGGACCCGATGAATTAGCTCGATGACGGTGTGCGCCATCGCCACGTTGGGGTAGGGACCGAAGTAGTCCCCCTTGCCCACCTCTTTTCTTGTGGTAAAAATACGGGGAAACGGCTCGTCCGTGATGACAATACGAGGGTAGGACTTGTCGTCCTTGAGTAGTATGTTGTACTTCGGCAGGTGGGTCTTGATCAAGTTATTCTCCAAGACCAAAGCTTCTGCCTCGCTGTTGACCACAAAATACTCTAGTTGGCGAATTTCGCTGACCAATCTCGTCGTCTTTGGGTTCTTTGGCGAATTGTTGAAGTACGAAGAGACGCGGTTGCGCAGATTCTTCGCTTTGCCCACGTAGATGATCGTCCCGTTCTTGTTGCGGTACTGATAGCATCCTGGCTCTTGCGGGATGGTTGGGAGGATAGCTTTGATTTCGTCTCGGTCCATTTTGATTGTTTCACGTGAAACGGTGAGCTATCGTCCCAATAAAACTAGGAGTATGTTGATGTCGCTCGGGGAGATGCCTGGGATGCGGGCGGCCTGAGCGATGGTGGCGGGGCGGATGCGAGAGAGCTTCTCGCGAGCCTCTATGGGGAGTGCGGTAATCTGCTGGTAGTCGAGCTTGTCGCCTAGCGTCAGCGACTCGAGGCGGTGAAGCTTCTGAGCGGCTTGCTCCTCTCGCTCGATGTAGCCTCGATACTTGATAGCGGTCTCAGTGCGTGTGAGGATCTCCTCGTCATTACCGATCAAAGTTGCCACCTGCGTGGCGAAATCGTTTAGCTGGGCGATCAAACCAGTGAGCGAAACGTGCGGACGAAGGAGTAGGGTGGTGAGCTTGGTGCCGAAGTCTAGTGGCTTCTCGCCTAGAGTGGCAAGGTAGCCGTTGACCTCCTCCGGCTTGACTGAGTAGTTAGCACAGAGATTGTCTAGAGCTGCTATGCCCTCTTTGATCTGCTCGAGGCGATTCAGTCGCTCTGTGGTAGCTAGCCCCAGTTGCTCCGCATAGGGCGTCAGTCGCAGGTCGGCATTGTCTTGACGCAGGAGTATACGGTACTCAGCACGTGAGGTGAACATACGATATGGCTCGTCGACTCCCTTAGTCACGAGATCGTCAATGAGGACACCTATGTAGGCTTCGTCTCGTCTTAGGATGAGCGGAGCCTTTTTTTGTAGGGCTAAGGCAGCATTGATCCCTGCGAGGAGACCTTGTCCGGCTGCCTCTTCGTAGCCGGTGGTGCCGTTCACCTGACCAGCTAGGTAAAGGCCAAGGACCAGCTTACTCTCCAGCGTATGGTGCAGGTCGCGAGGGTCAAAGAAGTCGTACTCGATCGCATAGCCCGGACGGTAGAGCTGTACATCTCGCAGTGCGGGGATCGTCTGTAAAGCTCTGATCTGCGTATCGATAGGGAGCGACGAACTAAAGCCGTTGAGGTAGTACTCGTTCGTCTCCTCACCCTCGGGCTCGAGGAAGAGCTGATGGCGAGTTCGGTCGGCGAAGTTGACAATCTTCGTCTCTATGCTGGGGCAGTAACGCGGGCCGATGCTCTGTATCTGACCGTTGTAGAGTGGCGAGTCGCTGAGCGAAGCGCGCAGTATGTCGTGGCAAGCTTCGTTGGTATAGAGTATGTAGCAGGAGCGCTGTCGTAGATGACTACGCTGCATCGGGAGGAAGCTGAAGCGTCCCGTCTCCTCGTCGCCTGGTTGCTCCTCTACGAGCGACCAATCTACGGAGCGCCCATCGATGCGGGCTGGGGTACCCGTCTTCATGCGGTCTGCGTGATGCCCCGCCGCTACGAGACACTCCGTGACGCCGTGGCTAGCCGGCTCTGAGATGCGTCCGCCAGGGATCATCGTCCTACCGAAGTGCATCAGCCCCCCGAGGAAAGTTCCCGCCGTGAGGATCACCTTTGTCGCTGTAAATGTCATGCCCAACTGCGTCACTACCAGATGTTTGCCATCCTCTGCGCCAAACTTTATGTCTACGACGAAGTCTTGCCAGAGATCCAACCCGTCCGTTCTATCTAGCTGGCCTCTCCATAGCTCCATAAAGCGCATGCGGTCTAGCTGCGCCCGTGGGCTCCACATGGCTGGCCCCTTGCTACGGTTGAGCATGCGCCACTGTATCGTAGCGGCGTCAGACAGTTGTCCAGTGTAACCGCCAAGTGCGTCTATCTCTCTCACTATCTGCCCCTTGGCTATGCCGCCCATGGCGGGGTTGCAGCTCAGCTGCGCCACTTTGTTCATATCTCCCGTGATGAGGAGCGTCGAGGCACCCATGCGCGCCGTAGCGCACGCCGCCTCGCAGCCAGCATGCCCTGCACCAATTACGATAATGTCAAAGTGAGTATTCATTGTAGATCCGTAGCCTCGGCTGACCTGTACCAGCCTCATGCAAAGGTACGAATTTAGAGGTTAGAGATTGGCTCTTGGCTGTTAGCTATTGGCTAGTGGTCGTGTAACCCGCTGTAGGGACGCACGGCAGTGTCCAGCCGGAGGGCGTCCGTCCCCGAACCAGCGAGA
>URKO01000092.1 GCA_900548415.1 uncultured Porphyromonas sp. | reverse complement strand
GATTTAAGTTCATCTCCTACGCTGTATGGTGGATCCGTCAGTCTATCCTGCAGGCACTTGCCGAGCAGTCACGCATCGTGCGCCTGCCGCTCAATCAGGTGGGACTGCAGCAGAAGATGAATAAGGCGATCGTCAAGTTCGAGCAGCTCAATGGTCGTCGTCCTAGTCCGCAGGAGATAGCTGCTGAGCTGGAGCTCCCCGAGGACAAGATCCGTGAGGCACTCAAGGTGCAGGGCAAGCATCAGTCGCTTGACGCTCCTTTTGTGGAGGGCGAGGACAATAACATGCTAGACGTCCTGGTCAATGAAGACACGCCCTCGACCGATAGCAGTCTGATCAACGAGTCTCTCTCTGCGGAGATAGATCGTATCCTGGATCAGCTGGGAGATCGTGAGGCGGAGGTGCTACGCTGCTTCTTCGGTATCGGTTGTCCTGAGATGACTCTCGAGGAGATCGGTGAGCGCACCAAGCTCTCTCGTGAGCGTGTGCGTCAGATCAAGGAGAAGGCGATCCGCCGTCTCAAGCAGTCTGACCGCTGCGAATACCTAAAGGCATATCTTGGATAGTCGTCTCGCTCGATAGCAGAGGCGCATCACAACTACATAAAGAGCCTCATTGGTCTAGCATACGACTGTAGCTAGAGCAATGAGGCTCCTTTTCTGAGACTGTTGCAAAAGTCAACAGTCTCTTTCTATACGACCCAATAATCTCATATTATATGACAGACAAGACAACTACCCCCTCGACCGACTGGCTGGGCTATCTGATGGGACTCATCTCATCGGCCACCTTTGGACTGATACCACTGCTGAGCATACCCGTGCTGACGCAGGGCGTGGCAGAGGGGACCATGCTGATGTACCGCTTTCTCATCGCAGCACTCATCGTCGGTAGTATCGTCGTGATACGTAGAGAGTCTCTGCGGGTATCGTGGCGAAGCTTCTTGATACTGCTCGCCTTGTCTGTCTTGTACTTCTTCTCCGCCTTCCTGCTCATCGAGGGGTACCAGCACATGCCGTCGGGAGTCGCTACGGTGCTACACTTCAGCTACCCAACATTTGTGGTGCTACTCATGTTTCTCGTCTTTCGTCAGCGGATAAACTTACTGCAAGGGCTGGCTGTCCTCTTAGCTTTAGGTGGCGTATCGCTCATCTCTGGCTTCTTTGAGTCAGACGTGACCTCCATACCGCTCAGGCCGTTGCTTACGGTACTTTTCTCTGGCTTTTGCTACGCCACCTACATCGTGATCCTTCGGCACTCTCGCCTAGAGCCGATGAGCAGCTTCAAGCTGACCACCTACGTGATGGGACTCTCGGCCATACTCTTTGCGCTCTTTTGCAAAGCGACTGGCGCCAACCTTCTCCTAGACAATACGACGCAATGGATCTATACCGCCCTGCTAGCACTCATCCCGACCGTCTGCGCTAATATCACGCTCGTCTGGGCGGTACAGCGAATAGGCTCCACGCCGACCGCTATCATGGGCGCGCTGGAACCACTCACAGCCGTCATCGTGGGGGCACTAGCTCTAGGCGAGGAGCTCTCCCTAGGTCAAGGCGTCGGCATCGGCGTCGTCCTGCTAGCGGTCCTGCTACTAGTCGTGTCGCCGCTACTGATGCGTCGACTCAAGCAGGTATAGCTAAAGCTGGCGCACCAAGCTACGAGAGAGGTAAAACTTGTTCGTCTCGGAGACGTAGACAACAGGCGTCGGGAGTTCTTGCTCCACCCCGTCAACCCATGCTCTGCGCTGGTAGGCGCGTAGCTCGATCGCGTGTCCCTTGTAGTGGATCGTGATCCGCTTCTCCTCGGGTTGCTCGCCCGTTATCTCATACTGAGCCTGAGGAAAGAGCGCATCGTGTGGCGCATAGTACTCCTCCGACAGCTCCAGCATTGTCTGCTTCAGCCCCAGTTGCGTACGCATATAATTGTGCAAATCAATGTTTGTCACGCAACCTCTGATGGGCGTCAACTGCTGTGGCGTGTAGCTAGCGAGAAAGACCTCTTCGCCCGTATGCCCATGCGTCGTAAAGCCAATGAGCAGGTGACGCTTCATCCAGTCCACAAAGTACTCCTTCAGACGATACTTCTGGCTCCAGCCCAGCTCCGCATACTTCGCCTTGCGTTGCTCAGCTGATAGTGTCGAGCAGGCGTAGTCCTCGACAGCATTAATCTCCGCCAGCTCCTCCTCCGAGGGACGTATACTAGTCCATAGATAGAGACTGTCGGCCAAGTGTGAGAGAGCCGTCTGGCTCGTCTTGCGACCCAGCTCTACCGAGCTATAGCGAAAGCGTGTCAGCGGCATGATCAGTTCATCGAGTGTCAGACGCGCATAACCCCGATCCACACGACCGATGCTCATACCACTGTTACCATGGTCTGCCGTCACGAGGACGATCGTATTCCCGTCCCGCTGTGCATAGTCTAGCGCCACGGCAACCGCCTTGTCAAAAGCTAGAAACTCTGTAGCCATCGCCACGGGATCGTTGGCGTGAGCCGCCCAGTCTACCTTGCTACCCTCGACCATCAGCACGAAGCCGTTAGGGTTCTCCAGATTACGGATCGCCGTCTCTGTCATCTCAGCCAGCGAAGGATAGCGCAGCGTGTCTCCCAGCGAACGCCTGTCCAGGTCGTACGGCATATCCATCTTGTCGAAAAGTGCCCACATACCGCCCCCTCGATGCACCCGCATAGCTGCGAGATCATCGAGGTAAAGTGCTATGCCCTGGCGGTTCAGACGCTCCTTTAGTTCGCTCGTCATCAGCGAGGTACCACCGCCTAGGAGGAGGTCCACGCCATTGTCCACCATCTGTGGCACGATGCTCTTGTAGAGCTTACGAGAGGACGAGTGAGCCGTGCAGTCTGCTGGCGTAGCGTGGGGAAATTCGCACGTGCAGACGACCCCGATACGCTTGCCTTGCTTCTGCTTGGCAGCCTCCAAAAGGGTCACGACAGGTCGATAAGCCCACGAAGAGTCGAGCGGTACCAAGTCATTGTGTGGCTCGCTGTACGGATAGGTCGCGATAAAGCCATCGATCGAAGGAACTCCCGTCATATAGCAAGAGGTGGTCGGAGCAGAGTCCCCAATCGGTGCATTCGAGCAGTAGGTGATGACACTCCCCGAGAGGTAAGGATCGAGCGATAGGTGCTGCGCCTGAGGGTCGAGCGCCCTCTGGTACCAGCGTGCCAGTGAGACTGTCGGTAGCGAGGTGCCGTCCGAGATGAGGAGGATCACATTCTTCGCAGGTCGCTCTGGTAGGGGGTACTCCTTTTGCTGCCCCAGCAGTGAGAGCGTGGGGAGGAGCAGCAGTAAGATACGTAGGATGCTTTTCATAAAGGTTGTATTTAAGGTGTTGTTAGGTTGTCAGTTGGTAGAGCTTCGTACATTAAGGTGAGGCCGATGAAGTCCTCTACCGAGAGACGCTCCGCACGAAGCGTGAAGATCTCATGATCAGCGTAGGGGAACTCCTTGCCAAAGAGCGACATCAAGGCATTGCGTAGCATCTTCCGACGCTGTCCGAAGGCGGTCTTGACCACCCGCTTGAAGTTAGCCTCATCGCAGGGTAGTGCGGTGCGACTATTTCGTCGTGCGATCATCACGCCGCCATCTACCTTGGGCGGTGGATTGAAGTCACGCTTAGACACCTTAAAGAGGTAGTCGCAGTCGTACCAGCACTGGAGCAAGACGCTCAGGATGCCGTAGTCACGCCCTCCAGGCGAGGCACACAGCCGCTGTGCCACCTCGTGCTGTAGCATACCCGCTACAGCAGGGATGCGCTCGCGTAGCTCTAGGATGCGAAAGAAGATCTGCGAAGAGATATTGTACGGATAGTTGCCGATCACCACAAAAGGCGTGTCCGCCCGACCAGGTATCAGCTCCTCAGCGGGGAGCTTGAGAAAGTCCCCCTCGATGATCCGCCCCTCCTGGCTCAATTGCGGGAAGTGCTGGTGCAGATATTCGATACTCTCGTGATCTATGTCGATCACCTGCAGGTCGTGACCCGCCTCTAGGAGAGGCTGCGTCAGGACGCCCATGCCAGGGCCCACCTCTAGTATCGGCGTACCGAGATAGTCGGCGATCGAGTCGGCAATGCGCTGTGCTGCACCACGATCCGTGAGAAAGTGCTGCCCCAGATATTTCTTCGCTCGTACAGAATCCATAGTTCTTTCGCTCGTTGTTGTGCCAAAAGTACAACTTTTCCGTCAAGGGAGAGGGGAGACCAGAGATTAGAGGTTAGAAATTAGAGATTAGAGGTTAGAGGGCGACACCTCTTTCGAGCGTGCTATTGCTATCCCGACAAGTAGCATCTAGCACTATTGTATAAGTCCAAGTGATTACATACCTTTGCGTACGAAGAACATAGATTGAGCCCAAAAAAGAGATTCTGAGCTTCGCTAAGCTTTGCGATCTCGCTCATATAAATCATAAAATAAACTAGAAGCATGAGGCTGTACTACATCGTCTGCAATGGACAAGAACTAGGTCCCTACACGCTTGAGGAGTTGTCCGCACGAAGGATTACTCCCCAGACTATAATACGCGTCGATGGAATGAGCGATGCTTGTACCGCTCAGACTCTGGATGAGCTACGTCCCCTCTTTGGGTACCAAGCACCTGGTCCCAATCCTTACGCAGGAGCTCCGGCTTACGGCACCCCGTATGGCTATGGCAACCCCATGCAGCCACAAAACCGACCCGCAATGCCACCCGACAACCTTGTGTGGAGCATCCTCTGCGTCTTATTCTTCTTTCCGCTAGGGATCATACCGCTTATCTACTCGATACAGGTCTCTACACACTATGATAGAGGCAACTACGCAGAGGCTGAGAACGCAAGTCGCAAGTCGCTTCAGTGGGCTAGGGGGCTTGCCATTGCAGCTGCTGTGTGCATAGGTATTTCCATAGCTATCTTCGTAGCCATAGCTATTGCTGCTACGTCGGCAGTCTCGGCAGCTTTGTAGACAGCCTCTTAGCTATCCGACAGGTGGCTTGCCACCGAGAGCAACTAATCAGATCTCGTCGGGCAGTCCTGACTACAAAACAACCGCTTTCAGATAGCCACGTGAGAAACGTCCCAATTTCTCACGTGGATATTTTTTATTCCCCACGTGGGGATTTCGAAATATCCACGTGGGGATCACTTTTCCCCGCCACAACCCCGTATCGATATGTGTTCGGCTCTAAATTATTGTAACGAGCGAGGGGGCGCTGCCTGCAAACATGCAGGCGGCGCCCCCTCGGGGTGGTTTGTCGGCACGGCGGTCCGCGTTAGCGGAGCGGTGTGCCGTCGTGTCGGTCACGGCGTGCCCGCGGTTAGCGGGCGATGCCGTGACGGACGGTACGGTTAGCGACGACGGTAACGACGCATAGCTTTCAGTGCGTTGCGAGAGTTAGATAGGAAGCCTTCCTGCGTATAGTCGCGGTAGTCGCTCTCCTTCTCATTCTCGATACAGCGGATCTGTAGCTGCGTGCTGGCATAGAGTCGTGTATTACCAGACGCTAGGATGTGATCCCACTTAGTAGCATCATCGTCTTTAGTGCGATTGAGCACATTGTCATCACTATTAGAAAAGCGTGTGGCGACATTGAGTGTGACTCCGCCTGTGCTTCCTACGCCTTTCACATTTCCCTTGGGAATAATTCCAGTATCAGACCAGTAGAGATTGTTAGAGTTACAAAGATTCATACTCTCCACTCCAGCAGCTGGGACCTTCCACCCATAGGGTGAGGGGTCAAATGGAGTCTTCTCGGTCTTATATCTG
>URKO01000091.1 GCA_900548415.1 uncultured Porphyromonas sp. | reverse complement strand
TCACCCACATCCTCGATCTTGCTTTCTGTTTAGCGTAATATCCCCAAGAGGCATTGCGCCGGCAAAGATAAGTTTTATTTCCAATTCCTACAACAGTCTGTAAAAGCTTCTATAAAAAAACAAGCATAGCTCTAACCTCTAACTTCTAATCTCTAATTCAGTACCTTTGTAGCGTTTAACGGCGGGAGTGGGGCGTGAACTGACAGTCGCTGATTACGCTTTAAACTCTCATTTAGCAACGTATAGCAACCTACTTATGACCTATTTACGTCGATATGACTTTACCGTGGGGCTACTGGCTCTCCTACTGATGATGCTCGCCACGCCACTGAGCGGGCAAGCACACAAGCAAGCACCACGACAAGCGCAGAGCAAGTTCACGATCAATGGCTTCGTGCATGATGCGCAGAGTGGCGAGACGCTGATCGCTGCTAATGTGATGGAGCTCAACAGCCGCTCAGGTGCCGTGACCAATGAGTTCGGCCACTACTCGCTGACGCTCCCTGCGGGGGAGGTGCTCCTGCAGTTTTCCTACGTAGGCTATCAGAGCGATACGATACGTCTGCAGCTCTCGTCGGATACGACGCTCTCGGCTTCTCTCATCGAGGGTCAACTCCTCGGCGAGGTGGTCGTGGTGGGTAGTCCGAACCCCTCGGGTGTTGAGACTGCCACGATCGGCGCGCAGCACATATCGGCGAGCGAGATCAAGCGACTGCCCGCTTTCTTTGGCGAGCAGGATGTGATCAAGGCGCTGCAGCTACTACCTGGCGTGCAGAGCGGTTCGGAGGGTTCGTCGGGACTCTTCGTGCGTGGTGGCGATCCGGACCAGAACTTGATCCTTATGGACGGCATCTCGCTCTACAATCCGAATCACATGCTGGGAGCTTTCTCGACCTTCAACCCTGATGCGGTGAAGTCGGTGACGCTGTACAAAGGCACCTTCCCCGCTCGTTACGGGGGCCGTCTCTCGTCGGTCGTGGACGTGCGTCTCAAGGATGGCGACATGCAAGAGTACCACGGCAATGTGAGCGTGGGGCTGATCTCCTCGAAGATCAATGTGGAGGGACCGATCATCAAGGATCGCACCACCTTCAACATCTCGGCACGGCGCACCTACCTAGACCTGCTGGCTGCGATGGCTTTTGCTATACGTAATCGCCAGGAGGGTGAGGATGGCGAAAAGATGAAGGGTGGATATAACTTCCACGACCTGAACCTGAAGGTGACGCACCGCTTCTCAGATAGAGACCAGCTGTACCTCTTCGGCTATTACGGCAACGACCGTGTCTGGACACGCTATACTAATGGAGATGACAAGCAGCAGATGTCTTGGTTGTGGGGCAATGCGATGGGTTCGCTGCGGTGGAACCATGTCATCAACGGACAGCTCTTTCTCAACACCACAGCCTCCTATACGCAGTACCGCTCTAGGCTACGCATGAAGATGCAGGAAGACAAAGATCAGCCACCCGTAGCGATGAACTACGACTCGGGCATCCGTGACTGGCTCCTGACGAGCGAACTGCACTACTCGCCAGTCGAGCAGCACCAGTTGCTCTTCGGTGCGAACTACACCTTCCACACCTTTCGCCCTGAGATGACTTCGATCAAGGTAAACGGCAAGGATCTCTCGGACTTCACTGGGACGGACTTTGATGTCTTCGGAAACAATCCTAAGATCTACGCCCACGAGGCTTCGCTCTATGCTGAGGATGAGATGAAGCTGGGGGATAAGTGGACCTTTAATGCGGGACTGCGCTACAGCTTCTACCATGTGCGTGGCAAGGGCTACCATAATGTGGAGCCTCGTGTGAGTGCTGCTTGGCGCATCACGCCTGCCCTAACGGCCAAGGCGGGCTACGCCCTGATGACGCAGCATGTGCACCTCTTGACAAACAATAGCCTTAGCCTGCCTACGGATCTGTGGGTACCCTCGACGGACCGCATCAAGCCGATGCACGTGCACCACTTTACGGCGGGGCTATTCCTCCATGTGCCTCAGTGGGGCGACTTCTCGGTAGAGGGCTACTACAAGCCCCTGAGCAACGTGCTGGAGTACAAGGAGGGCTCCTTCTTCTATGGTGTCTCGACAAACTGGGAGCAGATGGTTGCCATGGGTCGTGGCACAGCTTACGGTCTGGAGCTGCTCTGGCAGCGTAAGGTGGGCAAGCTGACGGGCTGGGTGAGCTATGCCTGGGCGCGCACGTGGCGCACCTTCGACCAGCCAGGTGAGGAGCTGAACTTCGGGCGTACCTTCCCCGCTAAGTATGACCGCATCCATGACTTTAAGATCACTGCGATGTATCAGCTGGGCAAGAGCTGGGACTTTGCCGCGACCTGGGTCTTTGCCTCGGGCCAGACGGGCACCATCGCGACGCACGAGTACGATGGCATGAGAGACCCACTAGCTCCATCAATGTATGGCGCGGCGGGGTCGCTCAAGCATGTGTCTGAGCGCAATAATTACCGCTTCAAGCCTTACCACCGACTGGATCTCAGCGTCACCTACACGAAGCATCATAAGCGGGGCAAGAGTTTGTGGAACCTAAGCGTCTACAACGTCTACAACAATATGAACCCCTTCATAGTTACGCCCGTGAGCCAGAAAACGGGAGAACACACTTACCGCACCATGCTGCAGCAGGTGACGATCTTCCCGATCCTGCCCAACATCAGCTACACCTACTCCTTCTAACCTAAGACCACTATGAGACCTATACAATATATACAGTTGGCCAGCAGTGCACTACTCATCACGATCCTCGCAGGCTGTCAGAAGCTCATACCCCTCGACCTAGGCGACAACACGCCGCGCATCGTCATCAATGCGGTCGCTACGGAGCAGCAAGGCATCGACATTTCGCTCTCCGAGAGCAAGCCAACGGGTGTCGCTTCGTCCAGTACGAATGTTTACTACCCCTACGACCACCCCGACTGCCCTTATCGTATGACGCTTAAGATCAACGACCAGCTCGTACCACTCAACGAGGTAGCGCAATACAAGCCCCATACGGGCGACCGCATAGCGATCTCGGTGGAGAAGCCGGGACTCAAGGCAGCTTCAGCCGTTACCACCGTACCCGCACAGCCTAAGCTCGGTACTGTAGAGGTTAAGACGCTGGACAAAAGTCGTCGTACCTCGTGGGCGAGCAACGCTTCAAACGTAAGGCTGCAGAAAGGTCAGTACCTAGAGGTACAAGACTACGAACTATCCATCCCGCTCCAAGGCATCTCCAAGGATAGCTACTACCGTATCATCGTAGAGCGGCAAGCAGTGATGCGAGGAGAGAGCATCCAGCCAGAGGGCTACAGATGGTATCAGGAGCAAATGCAGGATCCAAGCTTAGCAAAGTTTAGCAGTGGCGACCTGATCTTCGAGTCGGCCAATACCTATCCGATGAATCTACTCGCTGGCTCTAACGTCTCAACGAGCGACTACACGCTGAGGACGACGCTCACCTTTGCCACGCGGGTCTGCAATGCCGATGGTTCTACAGATGAGACACAGACTACGAACGCTGTATCGGACTATGTTGCCTTGCGTGTCACCGTTTATGCGATCACGGGCGACCTCTATCACTACTGGCAGACGGTAACATCAGACCGCTACAACAGCGTGAGTGAGACGGGCCTCACGGAGCCTATCCTCATCTACAACAACATCCATGATGGTCTCGGCATACTAGGCAGCATGGCTGCGACCCAGCGACAAGACTTTAAGATCGTGACACACTAAGGCTGTGAGAGACTTATGACACAAGAGACTATGCAGATGCTCCCCGAGTGGGTGCCACAAGATGCGATCCTCCTCGCCTGGCCACACAGCCAGAGCGACTGGGCTCCGATCCTACACGAGGTACAGCACACCTACTGCGACATCATCGAGCAGGTGATACGCTTCGAGCCAGTCGTGCTACTCGTGCCTGAGGATCCAGCGGAGTACGCCTCTCTACCATCGGAGCTTCGCTCGCGCTGCCTACTCATCCCCTGCCCTACCAACGATACCTGGTGCCGTGACTACGGTCCTCTGGCTCTCCAGAGTCCCAGTGGCGCACGCGTCCTCGTTGACTTCACCTTCAACGCATGGGGCGGTAAGTTTGTCTCAGCACTTGACAATCTAGTGGTACGTCGCCTCATGATGAAGGATCTCTTTGCGCTGGATGTCGCTTACTTTGAGGCGTCAAGCTTAACCTTCGAAGGGGGAGCTTTGGAGTGCAATGGCGAGGGCCTTCTCTTGACCACCAAGTCCTGCATAGAGGACCCGCACCGCAACGCGCACCTCTATGAAGCACCACATATATATAAGGAGTTGCTAGCGCGTCTCGGCCTGACCGACTACTGCTCACTAGAGGTCGCTCCCCTACCAGGCGACGACACCGATGGGCATATAGACACGATCGCCCGCTTCGTCGACCCCGACACCATTATATATGTCTCTCCGAGCGACCCCACGGCGCAGAGCTTCGCTGCTTTGGCAGAGCTAGAGCGTCAGCTTCAAGAGCTGGCTCGTCTGCGTCCCAACTTGCGACTGATCGCTCTGCCCGACGTGGGCGACTACCCCTCACGCTATGAGACCGACTGCCTCATACCAGCCACCTATGCGAACTTCCTCCTCGTCAACGGCGCACTCCTGCTCCCGATCTACGGGCGTAGCACCGACAGCGAGGCGCAGCGCATCCTCCAGCAAGCACTGCCTCACCTCGAGATCGTGCCGATCGACTGCTCCATACTGGTCGAGCAGCACGGCAGCCTACACTGCATCTCCATGCAGATACCGCAAGGCTTCCTCAACCCTTCACTTCTAAACACCATAATAAGATGAAAGTAGGTATCATACAGCAGCACAATGGTGCTGACCATACGGACAATATCCACCGCCTCCAAGAGCGCATCCGCCAGCTAGCCCACGAGGGTGCCGAGCTGATTGTGCTACAGGAGCTACACAACGGACTGTACTTCTGCCAAACAGAAGATGTCGCACTCTTTGACCAAGCGGAGACAATACCAGGGCCCTCGACAGAGAGCTTCGGTGCCTTAGCACGTGAACTGGGCGTGGTTATCGTCCTCTCACTCTTTGAGAAGCGCGCCACAGGTCTATACCACAACACCGCCGTAGTGCTAGAGCGTGACGGCTCCATAGCAGGTCGCTACCGCAAGATGCACATACCAGATGACCCAGCCTACTACGAGAAGTTTTACTTCACCCCTGGCGACCTAGGCTTCGAGCCGATCGATACCTCCGTGGGTCGCCTCGGCATCCTCATCTGCTGGGATCAGTGGTACCCCGAGGCTGCACGGCTTATGGCACTCAAGGGTGCTGAGCTACTCATCTACCCGACCGCCATCGGCACCGCCGCCTACGACACGCCCGAAGAGCAGCAGCGACAGATCGACGCGTGGCAACTGGTGCAGCGAGGCCATGCCGTCGCCAACAACCTTCCCGTCATTGCGGTGAATCGTGTCGGCTACGAGCCCGATCCGTCAGGCGTCACCGAGGGGATACAGTTTTGGGGTCACAGCTTCGTCACGGGCCAGCAGGGCGAGATGCTCTGTGATCTGAGCCAGACGGAGGAGGCATGCGCCGTTGTAGAGCTCGACTTAGAGCGCACCGAGCTAGTCCGACGCTGGTGGCCTTACCTGCGTGATCGGCGCATAGACAGCTACGGAGAGATCACTCGTCGCTACATCGATTGAGCCATTTGTGAAGGTCAAAAAGGCAAAAAGGTGATTTATTCCTCCGAAACTGCTAACTTTGCAGGCAATAGTT
>URKO01000090.1 GCA_900548415.1 uncultured Porphyromonas sp. | reverse complement strand
ATACGGGATATAGTTAACCGGTACTGGGTGCTGGATTGTGATGACTCCATTGGAGAGATAATTCTCCGAGGGGGTAATCTTGATGCCATCCCAGTCGGACGTATTAAGCTTACTAGAGACTGTCCCAACAACCTGCCCTTTGGAAATCTTATATAGTGTGGACTGCTCCTTGCTATACACACGTCGGAGGTGTACACCTCGCTTGTCGTAGTAGTCGTACCACGCGCTATCTATCTGTATCTCTACGGGGAGACTGGAGGCATAGGGGATGGAGACCTCACTGACATCTGCCATGATGGGGCGCTTGTCATACACCTCGAGGTACTGCGCCTTGAGGAGCTCACCATCGACGGCTTCAATCAGGTTCCACGGCGTGATAGCTATATTGGAGGTGATGTCTACGGGGGTGTCTTCGTTGAGACTACCTAGCACCTCGATGGAGGTGAGAACGTCATAAAGGTGATTGCGCTCCAGCTTGTGGAGCATCTCGTCTTTGACCTCACCGAGAGCCTTACGGTAGTTCACTGGTATGCGGTAGTAGTAGTTGATCCAAGGGTCTGTCGCTGCGGCTTCTTTGGGACGCATGGTCAGCTTGAGACGTAGGAAAGTCTCATTCGTCGAGACGCTACGCCAGTCATGCTCGTAAGCGTAAAAAGGCACTGTGCCGTAAAACTTGCCGTCTCCCTGGCTATTCTTATACCCTAGAGCAGAGAAGTCGGTCTCGGCCATGGGACGGTAGGCGGAGTTGTGCCAGTCGCTACCATTGGGCTGGTAGGGGGAGTCACTCCGTACGATCTTCGTCTTCTCTGGATAGCGTACGAGACAGACTTCAGGTACGCTGCCTGGCTTGACCACGTAGGGTGTCTCAGTGCCGTTCTGATAGTCCTTGACATCGATATGATCGATTCTCAGTCGGATCTTGGCAGCCGCACGATAGAGTTCGATTGTTCCTAGCTCTGCTCTAGGGTTTTGAAAGCCCCAAGTGACGGTCTTCTGGAGTGCCCCATCCATAAGGAACTTATCTTGTGGAGCTATCTTGCCGTTTTGTGGAGCTGGGTTGAGTTTGCTCTGATCGTCCTGTATCAGCTTGTAGAGAGCTGTCTTCGTTGTGACGCTCGTGGCTATAGGCGTGCTGGCATTGACCACCGCGATATAGTCTAGCTGCTTGTCCTCGAGCTTAGGAAGGTCATCCTTGGGGATAATAAAGGTGGCACGACTGCCAATCTCGCCACCCGTGAGCGCCTCTTGCCTGAGCGGAGTGTAGCGCCCGACGAGCTGGTCTGTTGCAGGATCAAAGACAAAGAGCTCTATGCTCTCGATCTTGTTCTCATTCAGTATGCTGACGCCGTGGAGTCCGTTCTCCTTGTCACCCTCCTCCTCGCCTACGTGGCTACGGAGCGTGGCCGTGGTCGTCTGCTCGGTGTGTTGCGGTATGAGTGTGAGCTCGAGAAGCTTGCCATCTCCCTCGGAGATGTGCAGAGCATCGTCTGTTCGCTCACTAACGCAACCGGTGAATGCCACACAGATGCCCACGAAGGTGAGCATGGTGCAGAGGACTATGCGTACACGGGTCTGGATATTATGTCGAAACATTGTCATTGCGAGTCTTAGTACATTACTTGTTTGATACGCCACCGCTGAGAGCCACCGCCATCCATGTAGCTGTCACGCTTTCTCTGAGGGTTTAGGTCTAGCTCCTTGCCATCGACCGTGATGTAAAACTGAGTGTAGTATGGCTCAGTGGTAAACTCCTGTCGGGGCTTGATCTGGAATGTATAGGTCTTGGGAGGAACACCTCCGATGATTTCAGGCTCTACCTGATCGAAGGTATCGCCCGTAAAAAGGTAGTTCAGTCCGTTCGTGATGGAGGCTGACCAGATAGCACCTACGGGCTTGGTAATCTTAAAGGTCACCTTGACAATCTCGTTGTGTGAGAGGAGTATCTCCTGAGAGATGTCGTCTAAGGTTCGCTTGGTAACATTGGTTGTTGCATCAACGACCTCGAGCGAACAGGTATACTCTGGTTGTGTGAACTGCATCTCAGACTCAACTAGTCGCCACGGCATCACCTTAAAGTTTATGACTAGGTACTTACCATCGGCAGGTACATTGATGTCGTAACGATAGTGATGGTTGCGGACGATGCTGTAGTCGGCTTGATTGCTTAAGACATTGCCCGTAGCGACATCTAGGTAGGTGTATTCCGACCCTGGGGTCATGTTTTGTGTGTTCTGATTGGAGATGATAGGGATCTTGTGGACGACTCCACTGACCATCTCTATCTGTATGTAGCTGGGAGTGCCAATGGGCATATCGCTCCTCGAATTCCATCCTAGTGTAGTGGAAGCCTTCCCGAGGAGTCGCTCCGGGATGTACATCTTGGCTTGAAAGCTATTGCCCGTGATGGAGCCACTACCATTAAAGGGCTTTTCGGTTAAAGCTACAGAGGCAGATTCGCTATTCTCCATAAAGGAGTGCTGTGTAGCTACGTTGCAGATCTTGATGCTCTTGATCTTGCTGACGCCATCTCCCGTGAGGTTGAGGCTGACCTTGGCTGAGGAGCGTACTAGATTGATGGTCTGCTGCTTCGTTCCAGTCTCGGGGCTGTCAGTCCAATTGCTGACAGGCTCGAGAGGCTTCGACGTATTTGTCGTCGGAGTAAAGGGCTTGGGTACGCTCACACTCCCGCCAGCGGGTATGATTTGGTTCTCATAGATACGCGCCATCGGGAAGAGACTCTTCTCCGTGCCATTCATGACGGCACCATTGTAGAGTGGTGTGCCTGTGTCACGGCTCTGGAAGCTCTCGAGATGCTGTAGCGTCTTCTTCAGGTCGGCATAGTTTTTCAAGCCCTCTAGCGTATTCCTCCAGCTCTCAGGGTAGTTTGCCACAAAGCAAAAGTGGTACCGTGCCCCCTCCTCGGGCTGTAGCTCCATAAGGAAGTATTGCTCCGTCGTGAAGTGGCTCTTGACGAGTAGACTCTGAGCATCCGAAGCTCCCACCTTATAAATCAAGACTGCTAGCTCGCCTACATAGTCTTCATAGTCCTTGGAGTCAGACTGTATAGAGGGATTGTCGCCCTGCTCACGCAGAGAAGTGTTGGGGAGTTCTATTCCCCCCATTGAGAAGCGCAGACAGGTGGTCCGACTAGGGTCATCGTCAGGCACGGCTCCTCCGTTCATCCGCTGGCACGATACAGATAGTAGCGTGCTGCAGAGGAGAGCTAGGAGTGTGATGTATAATGTATTGCGAGACATAATAAGCTGAGAGCTGTATGTGTGTTAGGGAGGGGAGTGGTGGATAGTGCGAGAGGGTGGGGAGGCCCTTAGTATCTATTGGTCAGATTGACTGGGAAGGAGTGTATCTGATAGTTGTTGATAAAGATGTGGATCACGAGGTTATTGTCCTTACGCTTATCTTCCAGCTCTAGGACGATGTCAAAGTCGTGGGTACAATCTAGGTTTACGTTGGGGTTCTCTAGTAAGACCTTCCCTAGGAGGTCCTGCTCGAGGAAGTCCTTCTTCTCCTTCTTATTGTGTAGACGTAGGAGGTTGTGGTATCCACTCTTGAGCTCCATGAGTGTGAAGGAGAGGGTTCTAGCGACCTTATCTCTGTATAGCTCTACGCCTGGGTAGTTGAGGGTTGGAGTGCCTAGTGGCATGCGTCGGTTGATGAGGTAGGTGCCATCGGCCGAATAGGTCAGTATGTCAAAGTCGTCAATGTCGTAGCGATCCCGTACGCTCTCGTGGAGTCGCAGGGTGATGTTGATGCGGTTGGTCACTTCTAGCATGTTGATGGAGACATTGGCATACACGGTACCGTACTCCTTACGGTCTGGTAGAGAGACGACACGGCTCTCACCTTGCCATACCTTATGCTCCCCGAGATTGATGGCCTTGTCATTCTCGGCACGTAGTCGTAGCATGACATCTTTTTTGGTTGTCGTGCCCTCTACGAAATTCCCCAAAGTGAAGTATTGGTCTGGCGTGCCACCCCATGCGATGAAGGAGTACTGTCCATTCTCGACGGGAGGAAGCTCGACCTTGTACACCTCAGTCAGATCCACCCATCCAGTCACCTTCTTTACTGTGACTAGCACATCGTTTAGGTCGAAGGCGAAGACATACAGCCCATTTACCTCACCCACAGCCTCTGGTGCTTCCATACAGGGGGTCTGATTGTAAAAACTGATGTACACCCCTTGAGGACACTCCTCGAGATCCTCATAGATGATCTTGCTACAAGCGGTGGTGAGTGCTAGGAGAGTGAGTAAGGGAAGTATAATATGGTGAACCCTATTCATAGCTCTGATGTTTGATAGAAGTGATAAGAAAGGACTACAGGGGGGCAGAGTGCCTCAGTGAGATGGGGACCAACGCCCCCTGTAGTCATCTGTTGTGCGATCTACTCAGCCTCTATATCAGGATAGAAGCTGGGTCGATGATTAGTAACGGTTGACAAGATTTACCGTATAGCTGTGGATCGTCCAGGGAAGTACGCGCAGCTGTACAGAGAGGTGAGTCTTCTTGGTCTCGAGAGGCTCATCAGGCTTGATCTCATCCTTGTCTGCTACACCCATCTCGCCGAAGCCTGTGATGTGTGCATGGTAGACCTGGTTGCGTACCGTAGGAGACTCGCTGATTGTCTTGGTCAGATCGTTATAGTCAACGTCTGGGTTCAGCCAGATGTAGTAGTACATCTCACCATTCTTGTACTCCTTAGCACTCTGCTTCTTCTCGTACGTGACGCCTGCGCCTAGAGCTTTATCCATAGCCTCAGCCTTCTCCTTGGTAGAGTAGAACTTACCATCAGATAGACCTAGGTAAACAGTCTGAGCATCGGTGCCGGTAGGAGCAACGCCATCGATCTTGTCTACGGTGAAGGTAGCCTTGATCTCAAACATAGTCGAGTTGCCCTTCATATACTTGCCCTTAGCGTGTGTGACTGGGAGGACGAACTTGCTAAACGTCTCTGCGCCTAGAGCCTCCTTGACACTAGCTAGCTCATTGTTAGCCTTGACGAGAGCAGCCTTGTACCCCTCAGCGTCAGAGTAGAGCATCTTACCAGTAGCCTCCGTAGCTAGAGCTGTCCAATTCTTAGATGTAGGAATGAAGCTATAAACATCATTTGCGACCTTCCAGTTCGTGCGGTCCTCTAGGACGTTGAACTGTAGTGCGCTACCAGTTACTTGATACATAATATCCTTGACGGTAACCGTTGCGGTCGTAGACTCAGTTGTGGCACCCTGAGCGTCAGTGAAGGAGCGCTTGATTTCGATCGTCTTGACAGCCTCATCGTCTACAGTAGCGATAGCACGAGAAGCGACACGTGATACGCGTACCTCGACACGGTTAGCCTTACCACCGATAGCGTCCTCCTTGCTGATGTTTGGAGCGATCGTTGTGTCCTCAGGGGCTTTCTCGTTGGTCATCAGGACGATGTCCTTCTCAGCGTCGTACTTAGCTACATCAGCGATAGCAGCAACGGTAGCGACAGCCTGCTTGAACGCCTCGTCAAATGTAGCTGGGGTATTAGCCTTCTGATCGAGGATGCTCGTGACCTTGCTGTTGACATCATTGATGACGACATAGACCTTTACCTGGTCACCAGACTTAGCCTCTACAGCGAGGTTAGGAGCGAGGATACCATTGTTGATACCCCCGAAGTTAGCCTCGGTGAATTGATTTGAGCTGATCGTGGTAGCGCCATTAGAAGTGGTGGCTACGTAGACCTTGATCTTCTTGATCACGTCACGACCCTGCCACTCACCATCTAGCTTGTTGTGGTCATCAGGTAGAGCACGCGTCTCAGGTGCTGGGAAGCGGACGGAGACACCTACGTAGGTGTCGCACTGCCCAGATCGGAAGAGCGTCGTGTAGGGAAAGAGTGTAGATCTCGGTGGTCGCCGTATCATTAAAAAAAAAAAAA
>URKO01000089.1 GCA_900548415.1 uncultured Porphyromonas sp. | reverse complement strand
GCTAAGCTACAAGCAGCACGCTAAGCAAAGCCCTCCACTGAGCATCTCTGCCTCACTCGTGGAGGGCTTTGACATCGTCTCAACAAACTTCCCTCTCTTATGGCACATCTAACTTTTGATATTTGTCCGTGCCCGGCACTCTACCCTTACTACCATCAGGAGGACAGCGTAGTGGTCGTGGTGGACATACTGCGGGCTGGCACCTCGATGGTGGCAGCCTTTGACCATGGCGCTAAGGAGATCATACCCGTGGCGACAACCGATGAGGCGGAGAGCTTGCTCGGCAAGGGCTACGTGGTGGCTGCTGAGCGCAATGCGATGCGTTGCCCGTGGGCTGACCTGGGCAACGACCCCTCTGAGTTTACCGCTGAGCGGATCGGCGGACGTAGCATCGTCTTCACGACGACCAACGGCACCCAAGCCATTCACGCAGCTCGGGAGGCTGGCGCAGCGGAGATCATCGTAGGCGCTTTTAGCAATCTCACCGCCGTGGCGCGCCATTGCCAAGCTTCGGGGCGTGCCGTGACGGTACTCGCTTCTGGTTGGCAAAACAGCTTCTGCATCGAAGACACGCTCTACGGCGCTGCGCTCCTAGACAAGCTAGAGGAGCTGGGTGCCACCTACCGACTCACCGACAGCAGCCGCACGGCGCTAGAGCTGTACCGCGAGCACCGGACGCATCTCTACGACTACCTCTACAATTGCGATCACAACCAGCGTCTGATACAGCGTGGCTATCCCGAGAGCTTACGTCACTGCCTCGAGCAAGACAGCTCGACACACATTCCCACGCTCAACGATGCTGGACAACTATATGTCTAAACCGCTGCCCTCAACGCTAATTTCCGTACATTTGCAACGTAAGTAGTTTCAGACCCATTATACACAACCCGCTATGATTAGTTACTTTGTCCTTGGTGATACGATTTATGCCGTCTCACACACCACAGCTCTCAGCAAGGAGACCTGCGAGCGTCTCTCGTGGCTCTTTGGCGGAGCGCAACTGGCTCCCGAGTCTCATCTCGAGGGGACCTTTGTGGGCCCCCGCCCTACGCAGGTGACCCCATGGAGTACCAATGCTGTGGAGATAACGCAAAACATGCGCATCGCTGGCATCGACCGTATCGAGCAGCTCACACGTACTCACGAAGCTAAGCCACACTACGACCCAATGCTCCAAGCGATCTACAAGGGGCTAGGTCAGGAGAGCTTCGCCATGACCGCTGAGCCACAGCCGATCCGTGAGATCACGGACCTCGAGGCGTACAACGAGGAGGAGGGACTAGCCCTAAGCGAGGAGGAGATAGCTTACCTACAGGGTGTCTCGGCACGCATCGGTCGTCCGCTGACTGACTCTGAGGTATTCGGCTTCTCACAGGTCAACTCAGAGCACTGCCGCCACAAGATATTCAACGGTACCTTCGTCATCGATGGTTTGCGACAAAACGATTCGCTCTTTGCGATGATCAAGCAAACCTCTAAGGAGAACCCCAACGGCATCGTATCGGCTTACAAGGATAATGTAGCTTTTGTCAAGGGACCACGCGTCTGGCAGTTTGCGCCAACGAGTCCAACGGAGCCTTCGCTCTTTACACTACAGGAGCGCAATACAGTCTTGGCACTAAAGGCTGAGACGCACAACTTCCCCACGACGGTCGAGCCCTTCAACGGTGCAGCTACTGGCTCGGGCGGTGAGATCCGCGACCGTATGTGCGGTGGCAAGGGATCGCTACCGCTCTCTGGTAGTGCCGTCTACATCACCTCCTACCCACGCCTAGAGAAGGATCAGAAGCTTAGCCCCGCCAAGCTAGACCCACGTCCGTGGCTTTACCAGTCTCCGCAAGAGATCCTGACGAAAGCGAGCGACGGTGCTAGTGACTTTGGCAATAAGTTTGGACAGCCCCTAATCAACGGTTCGCTACTGACCTTCGAGCATCAGGAGGGTACAGACAGTACGCTCTACGGCTACGATAAGGTGATCATGCTAGCGGGCGGTATGGGCTACGCTCCCCAGGAGGATGCCAAGAAGGAGACGCCACAACCTGGCGAGACGGTCGTACTACTCGGCGGTGACAACTACCGCATCGGTATGGGTGGCGGTGCCGTCAGCTCTGTCGCTACGGGCGAGTACAGTAGCGGTATCGAGCTTAATGCGGTACAGCGTGCCAATCCTGAGATGCAGAAGCGTGTTCTCAACGTGGTCCGCGCCATCAGCGAGCAGGGCAACAACCCAATCGTGAGTATCCACGACCATGGTGCTGGCGGACACCTGAACTGTCTCACCGAGCTCATCGAGGAGACCGGAGGACGCATCGACATTGACGCACTACCCGTAGGCGACCCGACGCTCTCCGCTAGAGAGATCATCGGCAATGAGAGCCAAGAGCGTGTCGGTCTGCTCATCCAGGAGCGTGAGTACGAGCAGATGGAGCAGATAGCACGACGTGAGGGCAGCCCTATATATAAGGTAGGCGAGACGACCGACGATGAGCGTCTCCTCTTTAGCACAGAGCGAGAGGGACGCGCTGCCATCGACCTAGCCGTGTCCGACCTGCTGGGGCAGTCGCCCAAGACAGTTATGGAGGACGAGACGGTCGCTCACCAGTTTGCCCCAGTCAGCTATGACAAAGAGCTGTGGCGCGAATATCTAGACAAAGTCTTGACCCTCGAAGCGGTCGCCTCTAAAGATTGGTTGACCAACAAAGTGGACCGCTCCGTGACGGGTCGTGTGGCACAGCAGCAATGCGTCGGTGCGCTCCAGCTACCGCTCTCCGATCTTGGTGCTATGGCACTAGACTACGACGGCAAGAGCGGTATGGCTACTGCCGTAGGACATGCGCCTCAGGTGGCACTCATCGATGCTGGGGATGGCTCTCGGATGGCTATCGCAGAGGCTCTGACGAACATTGTCTTTGCCCCCATCGAGGGTGGCATACGTGGCATCTCGCTCAGCGCTAACTGGATGTGGCCTTGTCGCAACAAGGGCGAGGACGCACGTCTCTATGAGGCGGTTCAGGCTTGTAGTGAGTTTGCCATAGATCTAGGGATCAACATCCCGACGGGCAAGGACTCACTCTCCATGACGCAGAAGTATCCAGACGGAAAGCAGGTGATGAGTCCAGGCACACTGATCATCACTGCAGCAGCTCCCGTGAGCGACGTCAGGGGCATCGTAACGCCTGAGCTCAAGGCAGCTAAGCAGAGCCGTCTGCTCTACATCGACTTTAGCTTTGCTCCGATGGCACTCGGGGGCTCAGCTTTGGCACAAGCATTGGGACAGCTGGGCGACAGCTTCCCCACGGTCGGCGACACCGACTACTTCGCCACCGCCTTTGAGGCTGTTCAGGAGTTGATCCATAAGGGCTTAGTCCTCGCTGGTCACGACATCTCGGCCGGCGGTATGGTCACGACGCTCTTGGAGATGTGCTTCGCCAATACACAGGGCGGTGCTGAGATCTGTCTCGATGAGCTCTCCCATGTGGACCTCGTCACGGCACTCTACAGTGAGAACCCGGGCGTCATCCTACAGGTTTCTAAGGCAGAGCAGGCAAAGCGTATCCTCGAGGAGTACGAGATCGCTTATGCCGATCTGGGCGCACCTACTGAGTCTCGCTTGCTGATGATCCATCAAGAGGGTAAAACGTACGAGATCGACATCGATACCGCTCGCAAGTGCTGGGCAAACAAGTCTTACTTGCTAGACTGCTTCCAGAGTGGCGAAGCTCCAGCAACAAGTCGCTACGAGAACCTAGGCAAGCAGCCCGTACAGTGGCGCTTCCCGCACGCTTTCGCCGGCACTTGTGCTGGTCTCGGTCTAGACCCTCATCGCACGAAGGCCTCAGGCATCAAGGCGGCTATTCTACGTGACAACGGAACCAACGGTGAGCGTGAGATGGCTTACGCACTGCACCTCGCAGGCTTTGACGTGGTGGATGTGCATCTGACCGACCTCATCGAGGGACGCACAGACCTAGCTGACGTGCGCATGCTCGTCTACTGCGGTGGCTTCTCGCACTCCGATGTCTTAGGCTCTGCCAAGGGCTGGGCTGCGGGCATCCTTTACAATGAGCGGGCTCGCAAGGCTATCGAAGCTTTCTACGCTCGTCCCGACACCCTCTCCCTCGGCATCTGCAACGGCTGTCAGCTCATGGCGCAGCTCGGGCTCCTCGGCAAGGATGCTCAGGGCGAAAGCCTCTTCAAGCTGGAGCACAATGCCTCACACAAGTTTGAGTCCAACTTCCTAACCGTAGATATCGCCGACACAGGTGCTATCTTGACACAAGGCCTCGAGGGCTGTCAGCTCGGTGTCTGGGTGGCTCACGGCGAGGGACGCTTCGTCTGCCCCACGATACCCGATGAGCAGATTGCAGCGCGCTACCATTACGACACCTACCCCGGCAATCCCAATGGCTCTGAGCGTGGCATCGCAGCACTTTGCAGTAGCGATGGCCGTCACCTAGCTATGATGCCTCACCCTGAGCGTGCTACGCTCACCTGGCAGTGTGGCTTCTACCCCGAGGAGCGTCGTCAGGAGGATCAGGTCTCTCCGTGGATACAGTTCTTCCGCAACGGCTACGAGTGGCTCGCTGAGCAGTAATCCACTCCGTCTAGCCAATGCCTGAGATAAGCCGTGAGCATCTCTGTATCTACGCCTTGACGCAGCTCAAGGGCGTATCGCTACAGCTCGCTCGCCATCTGATAGAGTTTGCCGGATCAGCCACAGCACTATGGGCTGATCCACAAGCTCTAGCAAGGCTCAACGGCCACGTCTACACGCATCTCTACCCGCTCCTACGGGATCGGGCTAAGCTCGAGGAAACGCAAGCGCAGCTACAGCGCACCGCCGATCTAGGCATACGAATGGTCAGCATCTACGATGCCGACTACCCTCCTCTACTCCTCCAGTGTGCCGATGCGCCGCTGATACTCTTTTACCTAGGCGACCTAGCACCACTCCATGCGGAGCAGACGCTCAGTGTCGTCGGCACGCGCAAGCCTTCGCAGCATGGTGTCGAGGATCTACAGGCGATTATCAGCCACCTGCCCAACGTAACAGACAGCGTGACCATTGTCAGCGGACTGGCACTTGGACTAGACGCTGTCGCACACAAAGCGGCGCTTCAGGCGGGCTTGCCCACCGTAGCCGTGCTGGCGCACGGGCTGCACATGATCTACCCGAGCAATCACCGCAACCTCGCTCGTAGCATCGTATCCCACGGCGGAGCTCTACTCTCCGAGTACCCAGCGGGTGTCAAGCCCCAGCGACATCAGTTCGTCTTGCGCAATCGTATCGTGGCGGGGCTCACGCAGGCGACCCTCGTCGGTCAGTCTGCCGAGCGTGGCGGTTCGCTCATCACAGCGCACCAAGCCTTTGACTACGACCGTGTCGTCTACGCCCTCCCGGGTCGCCCCTCAGATCGTGAAAACGAAGGGTGCAACAACCTTATCTACAACAATATCGCCAAGCTCATCACCTCAGCCGCTCACCTATGCGAAGACCTCGAGTGGAAGAAGCCCGACCATGAGGCACGCAGTGCCGTCAGCTCCGTGTCTCGCGAGAGCAAGCTCAACGCTCTGCGTGCTCGCCTAGAGCCGGAGACACGTCCCCTCCTCGAGCTACTCATAGAGAGCGGTGATGGCCTCTCGATCGATGCTATCTGTGACCAGACGCTAATGGGCGTCGACGAGGTGAGCTTCCGACTCTTCCTCCTCGAGAGCGAAGGTGCCGTCTCGCTCCAGCCCGATGGGCGCTACAAGTTACAGATCTAGCCACACGTCCCCTCACAGACAGCGATGCGTCTCGGTAAGAACTAGCCTTCTTGCCGAGACGCATCGTTATTTGTCGTGCCATCTGACCCGAGACAGCCGTGAGGTGCCGACCGTTTTGTCAACTTTCCAAAAATGTTCCAGCCTTGGAAAATTAAATTTCCAAC
>URKO01000088.1 GCA_900548415.1 uncultured Porphyromonas sp. | reverse complement strand
ACGCCCCATTGATTCATGCGTTAGAGATCCATCCAATTAGTCCTCCAATGAGACCTACTAGGAATAGCCCTAGATAGGTGTAGGCTGGAATTCTAATCCACAGACGAGCCTGACGGCTAGCATAGGTAGCACCCTCATAGTTGCCAGCGTAGTAGCAAGAGGAGACCTGTGTAGAGTAGACAATCGCAACAATTCCTGCTATGCGACAGAGAAAGATGGTCACAAGGATACTCCAGACGAGATAGGTCGGTGGCTTAGGAGGACGAACCGATGGCCAACCCTCTAGGCCTGCAGTATCGTAGCGAGGAGCCTCAGTCGCCCGACCAGATGGCTCCTGATAAGGAGGAGGCGTCTGTGCAGTCGTGGAAGCAAAGAGCGAGTTCAGCTCGCTCACCTGATAAGCGGGTATCCAGTCAACTATATCCTCAGCCCAGACCATCGTGTCGGGTGTGATCTCCATCGTGGCAAGCTCCTCCAGCGTATAGGGTCCAGCGGGCTGATCATTGCGAATGATGTAGTATTGCTTCATGAGATTAGTCTACCATACAGCCAAAGGTACTAAATGTTTGTAGACAACGAATCTCCCCCAGCACCGCAACACGCACCATGACGACCGACGGCTCATCTCGAAAAAGTGCCATCGCTACTCGACCGAGTTGAGGTGCGAAAGTTTTCCAACAGTGGAAAGAAAAGTTTCCAAGCTTGGAAAGCAAAATTTCCAGCGTTGGAAATTATCTTTTCCACCCTTGGAAATTTTATTTTCCAAGGCTGGAAAGCTTTTTGGAAAACGTCTGTGACAGTGAGATATAGGGATAAATAGAACGCTCCCGACGAGGAGCGATACCTCATCGGGAGCGTTGCATTAGATGCGCTCTCAGTCGTAGGGAGCGCAGAGCGTCTGCGCTAGCGGACTTAGTTCATCGCCCAGATCTCCTCGTCGGTCGGCACGTGGACGTGTGGGGACATACGAGCGATGCGAGAGATGTTGAGTAGGTGCTTGTAGGTAAGGTTCTCCGAGATAGAGTTATTGCCCCAGCTACCGCAGCCTAGGGTTGTGGTCACGGAGAGACCGTTTTGGATCGATCCGCCAGCCGTGATCGAGCAGGGAGCGTTGACGATGAGACGCGATATGGTGATCTCGTCGCCAGCCTTGATGATGTTACCCTGATTGTTCGAGTGGATGCCTGCCGTGTGGCCGCTACCCTCCATCTTGAGGTTGGTATTAGCCAGCTCGATAGCCTCGTCAAAGTGCTTGTAAGGCAGACAGGTCATCACGGGGCACATCTTCTCCTTGCAGATAGGATCGGCCGTGCCGACGCCCTTGGCGGGCACGATGAGCATGCGAGTACCCTCGGGTACGGAGATGCCGGCGAGCTGAGCAATGTGCTGTACGCTCTTGCCGACCACGTCACGGCTGATGGTGCCGTTGACGAAGAGGGTATTGACCATCTTGTCATGCTCCTCAGCTGGTACGAAGTAAGCTCCGTGATCCTTGAAGGCCTGGAAGATCTCCTCCCGGTGCTGCTCAGGATAGATGAAGCACTGCTCACCAGAGCAGATGATGCCGTTGTCGAAGATACGTCCGCGGATAATGGTCTCGGCAGCTTCGTTGTAGTCGATATGCTCGTCGAGGATGACCTGCACGTTGCCAGCACCTACGCCAAAGGAGGGCTTGCCCGAAGAGTAAGCAGAGTGTACCATACCCATACCACCCGTAGCGACTACGACGTCGACGGCTGCCATAAGGTCTTGCGTGGCTTGGATAGAGGGCTCGGTGACGCACTGGATGAGGTGCTCAGGTACGTTGAAGTCCTTGAGGCGCTCCAGTATGAGCTGGATGGTATGTGCAGAGCAGTTCTTAGAGCGTGGGTGTGGCGATACGATGATAGCGTTGCGTGTCTTGAGTGCGAAGGCGATGTTTGCCATCGGTGTGACGATCGGATTGGTCGTCGGGGTGATAGCGGCGACGACACCTACGGGCTTAGCGATCTTGATGAGACCAGTCTTCTCGTCGATGTCTAGTACGCCCATACTCTTTTTGCCCTGGAGGTTGCTCCATACGCCTTTTGACTTGTTGCGGCACTTAGCTACTTTGTCCTCGTAGACGCCCATCTCGGTCTCGTCGATCGCTTCACGAGCGAGCATCTCAGCATTGTCATATACGACACGACAGAGAGCCTTGACGACCTGGTCTACAGCGTCCTGATCGAAGCGTGCTTGGTAATCCTTCTGTGCCTCTCGTGCTAGAGAGACCATTTCTTTAATATCCATGATATGGTTGTTTATAGATTGAATTGTGTGATAGCTTTATTAGTAGAGAGCCTTGTAGATGTCTCTGATCTCGTCCCGTGTGAGGGGGGTGTAGTTGTTCGCTAGGAGGCGCTGCTGCGTAGCGATGACCGCATCGGCAAAGCCTTCGATCTCCTCCTCCTTCATCCCATAGGTGTGGAGCGGGTTCTTGGCGATCAAAGCTGAGAGTAGTGCGTCGATCTCGTCAAAGAGCGTGGCGGGCGTACAACCCATCAGCTTGGCGAGCTTCTCCTTGAGGAGCTGCATCTGACCAGCTGGAGCTTTGCGCTCGTAAGCCTTAAAGACCTCGGTGAAGAACTGATAGTTTGCCTCTCCGTGCGGTACGTGATAGGTACCACCGAGCGGATAAGAGAGCGCATGGACGGCACCAACACCTGCATTGCCGAAGGCGATGCCGGCAAAGTTGCTCGCCATGATCATCTCGCCCATACAGTCGAAGCGGTAGTCGGGTCCTTTGTCTCGTATCTTCTGGAAGACAGGGATGATGATCTGCCAAGCAGCCTCGCTAAAGATAGCGGTGTAGGGGTTGCACTTGGGCGAGAGGAAGGACTCGACAGCATGTATGAGCGCATCGATGGCGCTACAAGCGTAAAACTTGAAGGGTAGCCCCTTGAGTAGCTCAGGGATGATGACCGCATTGTCAGCTACGATAGCATCGTCGGCGAGTCCCATCTTCGTCTGGCGGCTCTTGATCTCAGCGATGGAGATATTGGTCACCTCGCTACCTGTACCACAAGTCGTGGGGATGATGATGAGCTGCTTCTCCTTGACGAGCGGTATCTTCTTGTCAAAAGCGTCCATCACGTCTGTCAAGCCACGTAGCACGAAGAGCTTGGAGATGTCGATGACCGTACCACCGCCTACGGCTATGACACGATCGTAGTCTGTGCCCTGGAGGTCGTGGAGGATCTGATTCATCATCTCCTCTGAGGGCTCTCCCGTGCCGTAGTGCTCCTGCATGACGAAGTGGCAGGGTAGCTGGGAGGCTTTCATAAAGGGCTCGTAGAGGAAGTCATTGGTGATGACTAGATCACGCTCCCCGAGTGCAAAGGCTTTGGCAAAGTCTGCAAAGGTCTCGAACTGGTCGATGACCGTCTTGAGCTTGAATAGTTGCATAGTAAGAATGTATTATTATAGTTTGAATCTTCTCTTGCACTCCGCCTCTAGCTCGGGGCGGAAATTGGGGTGAGCGATAGCTGTCAGTGCTAAGGCTCGCTCACGGAGCGACTTGCCCTTGAGGTGCGCCACGCCATACTCGGTGACGATATAGTCTACGTCGTTGCGAGAGGTGGTGATGGCGGCACCCTCTGTGAGTAAGGGTACGATGCGGGAGGCTGAGCCTCGGCGCGCCGTAGAGGGGATAGCAATGATGCTGCGCCCGCCCTTAGACCAAGCGGCACCACGCACGAAGTCTACCTGTCCGCCTGGACCGCTGAACTGTCGCAAGCCCATAGCCTCAGAGACTACCTGCCCCATGAGGTCTACCTCGATACAGCTGTTGATGCTCACGAGGTGATCGTTTTGGGCGATGATGCGCGGATCGTTGACATAGTTGACGGGACGCATCTCGATGGCTGGGTTGTTGTGCGCAAAGTCGTAGAGCTCTTGCGTACCCATGAGGAAGGTAGCGACCACCTTGTTGGGGTGGAGCGTCTTGCGCTTGCCAGTGATGGTGTTAGCCTTGATGAGCTTGACCACACCGTCAGAGACCATCTCGGAGTGGATGCCGAGATCCTTCTTATCCTTGAGGAAGAGCAAGACAGCATCGGGGATTGCTCCGATACCGAGCTGGAGCGTGTCTCCATCCTGTATGAGCTCTGCGCAGTTGCGTCCGATAGCCTCCTCGACCTCTCCGATGCGTGGCAGGTCAAGCGCGTAGAGTGGGTAGTCGGCCTCAACGATATGTGTGAGCTGAGAGATATGTATGAGGTTGTCTCCGCCTACGAATGGCATCTGCTTATTGAGCTCTCCGATGACGACTCGCGCCTGCTCAGCGGCGGGCTTGCTATAGTCACAGGAGGTGCCGAAGCTGCAGTAGCCCTCCTCGTTAGGATAAGAGAGCTGCACGATAGCTACATCGGGGTGAAAGACTCCCCCGGGCTGCATCATCGAGGGCACCTCGTAGAAGTAGGAGGGGACGAAGTCCGCGCGCTGCTCATCGACAGCGGGACGCGTGTTGGCACCGACGAAGTTGGTCACGAGTCTGAAGTGTCCCTCCATCTCGGGTGCTGTGTAGGGGCTCTCGCCCAGGGTGACCATGTGGAAGATGCGGACATCGTGGAAGCGCTCATAGTTTCGCGCCAAGGCAGCAACGCACGCTTGCGGTACAGCGGCCGCATGAGATAGTACGACGAAGTCTCCGTCCTGTATGTGGGAGACCGCTTCGTCTGGAGAGATACTGCTAAATGGGATAGACATAGATAGAGATTAGAGATTAGAATTTAGAGGTTAGAGATTGGCTGTTGGCTCTTAGCTGTTGGCCGTTGGCTTTAGTGACTCTAGCTAATGGCTAAAAGCCAACAGCCAATAGCCCTTACCTCCGTATGATCCGGAGCGCCTCGGCGATGAGTTCGTCGCTGACACTGTCGTCTACAGTTACCGTTAGGGTGGGGAGCCCCAGCTCGCTGCGCAGCGTCTCCTGCACCACCTCTTGGATCGTACTACTGAGCGAGGGGCATGCTTGACAACTCCCCGAGACCTTGACGAAAACTTGTTCGTCAGCGACCCTCAGCAGTGCTATGTCGCCCCCGTGTGCTTGGAGCTGAGGACGCACACAGCTACTGATGATGGTCGTGATCTCGTCTACCCTAGAGGATAGATCTGTCATAAGAGATAGGGACTACTTGCCCTGAGGCTTATCTAGAGAGGTGTCGATATGAGCTATCTTACGAGCCAGCTCCTTCTTTGCCTCCATATTACACTGACGCGAGATCATGATGCGCTGAGCCTGTGGTGAGCCAGCACCATGTAGACTCTCCGTGCGGTAACCTACGGCTGCGGTACCGAGCGTGAGGTTTTCGATCAGACGTAGGATGCGCATACGATTTACCGTGTCCGTACCCTTAGCACCAGCGAGGTACTTACGTACGAGTGGCCCGACCTCCTCGTGCTGCAGGTCAGCTTGGCTAGGCATCGTAACCATCAGACCGCCGGCGATGTCCTCTGCGAGACGTGTGATCTCGTAAGGATAGCGGGTTACATTCTGCTTACAGACGTTGGCCAGAAGCATATCGATCAGGTAGTTGCCCGACTTCGTTGGCTGACCTTCTGCAGAGCAAGCGATACCGCAAGCAAAGAGCGTCTCATTGAGATGAACCATCTCGATCAGCTTGTCCTTGATGTGCGAAGCCTTGGGCACGCCGTTGTAGTCAGCAGCCAGAGCAGCAGCACCGATCAGGACGTCGCCCACACCTACCTTACAGCCACCATAAGACTGACGGTGATAGCCAGCGAAGCGCTCGACAAGCATATTGGAGAACTGATACTCACGGCACATGAAGACACGCTCCATAGGTACGAAGACATGATCCATGATGAAGAGCGTCTCATGACCTCCGAAGGTGGAGTTACCCAGGTCAATGTCTGCGCCCTCCTCCATCTTACGCGTGTATCGCTTGCCGTAAGTGAAGTGCCACGGCTTCGGC
>URKO01000087.1 GCA_900548415.1 uncultured Porphyromonas sp. | reverse complement strand
ATCTCCGTGGAGATCGCTTTTTGTGGCGAATCTACGGACGTTTTTGGTAGATTCCTTTTTTTGTGCTACATTTGCCTCTGTATCAATAATGCCTCTCAATATGAAAAGAGTTTATCTATCCGTACGCTCACTCCTATCCGCTGGAGCTTCTCTCCTACTCGGATGGCTGGGATTCGCTAGTTGCACAGAGTCCCTAGGGGGCGGAATGGCTGAGTACGGCACGCCTACAGTTGACTATGAGTTCAAGGTGCGTGTAACAGACCAAGACGCCAAGCCGGTCGAGGGTCTTCAGGTAGACCTACCTATGAGCCGTGGGGATGAAAAGGAGCTCACCGATGCACAGGGCAACGCGGAGCTAGATGGTAGCTACACCGGATTCCGCAGGGATCACCAGGTAGTCCTAGAGGTGAAGGACATCGATGGTGAGAAGAATGGCGTCGTCACAGACCAGCAGGTCACCGTAGAGGTCAAGGAGAGCGACTTCGTCAGCAAAGGCTCTAAAAGGTGGAACAATGGTAAGGTCAAGAAGGAGATAGAGATCCAAGTGGAGCGTAAGTAGTCAGGACAAACCACTTACCTGTCACTCCTATTATAATATGAAGCGAACTCTCTCAAATATCTTTTCGAACCTAATCGTTGGCACGCTACTCGCACTGATCGGTTGCTTAGGCTTCTCCAGCTGTAAGACGCGGACGACGCATAGGACGAGCGAAGGCGACAAGGCGGAGCAGCCCGACACGACTACGCTCGTCAAGCCTAGACCTAGACCAGACGGCATGGGCATGGTGATGTATGGCACGCCTACGACAACTTTCGAGCCCAAGCAGATAGTGATCCCTGAGGAGCAGGAGTAAGTCAGACCTTGTGATCCCGTCAATGAAACTGAGCAAGCATAAGTCCGTCGGGCAGACGCTCTTACGTCCAGCATTCAAGCAGCGCATCGCACTAGACCTGCATCGTATCTTGCAGGCGGAGAATGTGCGCCGGCATCCGATGACGACGCTCTTCTGGGAGTGCACGCTGCGCTGCAACCTGCACTGCGGGCACTGCGGCAGCGACTGCCGTGTGGAGAGTGGGGTCGACGAACTATCGGTCGCTGACTTCATACAGATCATTGATGGGCTGACACCTCACGTCGATCCCAACAAGCTACTAGTCATCTTCACGGGTGGCGAGGCACTCGTGCGGAAGGACATCGAGGAGGCAGGGCTAGCCCTCTACCGTCGTGGCTACCCTTGGGGCATCGTGACCAATGGGATGCTACTCGACGCACAGCGCCTAGAGAGCTTGCGCCGTGCCGGACTACACACAGCGACGGTGAGCCTCGATGGCTTTGCCGAGGCACACAACGCTCTGCGTGGACATCCGCTCAGCTACGAGCGAGCTTGGCGGGCGATACAACTACTCACACAGGCCGAAGACTTGGTCTGGGACGTGGTGACCTGTGTCAATCCGATGAACTTTGACACGCTCCCCGCCTTTCGTCAGCAACTGGTGGATGCGGGTGTGAAGCGGTGGCGACTCTTCTCGATCTTCCCTGTGGGGCGTGCTGCGGAGAATAAGCAGCTCCAGCTCTCCGACAGTCAGTACTACCAGATGATGCAGTTTATCATCGAGACGAACGAGGCGGGAGAGATCGAGGCGCAGTATGGCTGTGAGGGCTATCTAGGAGCCTTCGAGGGACGTACGCGTCAGCAGTTTTACCAATGTCGTGCAGGCGTAAACATAGCCTCTATCCTATGCGACGGCTCTATCAGTGCCTGCCCGAGTATTCGCTTTGACCACAAGCAGGGCAACGTGCATCACGACGACCTGTGGCAGGTGTGGGAGGAGCGCTTCGAGAGTTATCGTGATCGCTCGTGGGCTAAGACAGGTCCCTGTGCCGACTGCAAGAGCTGGAAGTACTGTCTAGGTAATGGTATGCACCTACGAGACGATGAGGGCAAGCTCCTCGTCTGCCACCTCAAACGTCTTGAAGCAGGTGCCGAGGCACTACATGCCTCTGGAGCAAGATGACCCATGAGTCGCTGTCGCCTACGGAGCTGATCGTGCGCTATGCACACGATGAGCTACGCTTGAGTGCCGTAGGCTTAGCCCCAGCTGGGGCGGTTCCACCAGAGGTGTGGCAAGCTTATCAGCAGACCATCACGGGAGAAGCTTACGCCGGCCTAGACTACCTACAGCGTTACGATGATGTCCGTGCGGACCCACGCAAATTACTCCCCGAAGCTAAGTCGATCATCGTCGTGGCGCAGAGCTATTACCCGCCTGTCAAGCAGCCACTATCGGCACCCCAAGTAGCTTACTATGCATACGGACGCGACTATCACAAGGTAGTGCGCAAAAAACTCGAGCGTCTCCTCGCATTCATCCAGTCTGAAGTTGACCAAACAGCCACGGGCCGCGTCTGCTGCGACACGGCTCCGCTACTGGAACGTTACTGGATCATGCAGAGCGGCCTAGCCTATCAGGGACGCTCGAAGATGATGATCATACCTCGTCTAGGCACATTCTTTATCTATGGCTTCCTCGTCGTATCCCTACCGCTAGAGTACGGCGCAGCGATAGATCGTAGCTACTGTGGTCGCTGTCGGAGATGTATCGACAGTTGCCCTGGAGGAGCTTTGCAGGCAGACGGCACTTTCCTCGCAGATCGCTGCCTGAGTTACTTGACGATCGAGCATCGGGGCGCATGGCCCGAGGGCGTTGCTGAGCGTCTAGGCAATAGACTCTTCGGTTGTGACGTCTGCCAAACGGTCTGTCCGCACAATGCGCACTGCGCACCACACGACGAACCAGACTTTATGATCCGCCCCGCCATTGCCCAGCTAACTTATGAGCAGCTGGCAAACTTTACCCCACAGCTCTACGAAACCTTAACGATAGGCTCCTCGATGCGACGATGCGCCTACGAAGACCTCCTCCGCAATGCCCAGGCGGTCTTAGCCAACCATACCACTTCCCTATGACAAGACACTATAATATAGCAGACCTACGAGGACGCTTCATGCGCCGACTGAAAGACTACGGTCTCCCCCTCTCCATACTCATCGGCATCGTTGGCTATCGCCCGCTCTCCACGCTGAGTCCCGCCATCCCCTATATGCTGATGCTGATGCTCTTCTTTAGCTTTCTCAAGCTCACCCCTAGAGACCTGCGCATACGACCCATCCACTTCCTCCTACAGCTCATACAGATCGTGCTAGCTGTGGGTGGCTACCTACTGGTGCGCTACTCGGGCATCTCCGAGAGCACACTTCTCGCCGAGGGACTCATGATCTGCTTCTTTTGCCCCGCAGCCTCCGCATCTCCCGTGGTCATCGGCTTCCTCGGGGGCAATGTAGCCCTAGGCACCACCTACGTTCTGCTCACCAGCGTGGGGGTCATCGCCTTAGCACCACTCCTGCTAGGCTTCTTCGGCAGTAGTGCGATGGACTACGGAGCCACCTTTGTGCAGATCTTCTACCGCGTGCTACCAGTCATCACGCTGCCCCTACTCGTCGCTTGGGCCGTCCGCTACGGCGTCAAGCCCGTCTATCGGGTGCTCACGAAGATCCCCTCAGCCAGCTTTTGGGTCTGGCTCCTCTGCCTCTCACTCATCATGGCCAATACGGTGCACTTCATTGCTGAGGAGCCACGAGAGATGATCCCGACCATGATCCTGCTAGGCGTCATGGGGCTGATCGCCTGCATCGTTCAGTTTGCCCTCGGCAAGTGGCTCAGCAAGCGAATCCTCGGCGAGAGCATCACCCTCGGGCAGAGCTTAGGACAGAAAAACTCAACCATCGCCATCTGGCTAGCGCAGAGCTACCTCAACCCGCTCTCCTCCGTCGCTATGGCAGCCTACTCTATCTGGCAAAACCTCCTCAACGCCTACCAGATACACCGCGCCACGCAACGCTCCAACCAAAAGCCCTCCCGTAAGCGAAAGTCTAAACAAAACGATTAGAGGACCCTCCTTATGACGAAACGAAAAAGGATAACGCTGCTGGTCATCGGAGCTATGGCTCTGGTGATGCTGCTCTGCGGACTATGGCTATGGCGCTCTATGCGCACGAGCAATCCGTGGGGCGCTCAGACTATTGGCGACATAGCCACACCCGCAGGCTACAGCCGTGTGGAGGCTCCCGCGGGGAGCTACACGGCTTATCTACGCACTCTACCCTTGAAGCCACGCGGTGCTAGGGTGCAGCTATACACGGGGGGCGATGCGCGCTTGCAGTTTCTCTCCACAGCGGTGATTGACCAGGATATCCTCAGCAATGATGAGCAGTGTGCCGATGTGACTATGCGTCTGCGGGCTGAGTACCTTTGGCAGAAGGGACGCTACCGAGAGATCAGCTTTCGCAATGTCCATGGCAAGACGATGCGCTACTCTGGCGGAGCGTCTCGTAGTGCCTTCGAGCGGTATATGCGAGGCGTCTATGGCGCTTGCAGTACCTTCTCGCTCTATCAGGAGACCAAGCCCCGTGCTATACAAGATGTGATGCCAGGCGATGTGCTCGTCTACCCGGCACGGCCGGGGCGCAAGTACGGTCATGCCGTTATGGTGGTCGATGTGGCACGGAGCAGATCGGGCAAAGTGGCGATCATGTGCATAGAGGGCAATACCCCAGCTCGTGAGAAGCACCTTGTGCGCAATCCCAACCCTCTGCACAACCCGTGGTTTATACTCAATGAGGGAGACGAAGCGATACAGATCTCAGTCTTCCGCTTTAACAAAGACGAGCTCAGACATTACTAACTCCATAATAATATGAGACGAGCCCTCTTACTCCTCACCCTACTCCTCAGCAGCCTCCTCACCCTCTCAGCTCAGACCTATATTTATAGCGGAGATAAGCGGTACGACTACGACTCACAGGTCATCGCCACGTGGGACGGCACCCGACTCTACAGCGGGGACAAGCGATACGACTACAATTCACGGGTCATCGCCACCTGGGACGGCACCCGCATCTACAGTGGCGACAAGCGATACGACTACGACTCACGAGTCATCGCCACGTGGGACGGACCTCGCATCTACAGCGGCGACAAGCGGTACGACTACGACTCCCGAGTCCGCTACACCATCGAGGGGCACCTCCCCGTTGCCGTTGCCATCTACCTCATCTTGTGATCCTTTTGGAGAGAGCTACATAAACATTGCCATAGCCCCACACCACATACCTTATGCTACTCATATCTCTACTCCTCTGTAGCCTCTCAGCCCTCTATCCTTGCTATAGAGCCTGGAAGCGACTGAAGCGATCCTTTAGCGAACCTGCCTTGGCGCTCTTTATGGCTATGGTACTCTATACGCTCTTTCTCCTATATGGCACCGTGGTGCGACTCTTGGGAGGCAGTGCTATCGATGCGGTTTATAGTAGTATGGTTGCCAAGAGCGGGATTGGGTTTGACCTGTTCATCTTGCTACTCACTGGGGTCACCGCAGCACTAATCCCTGTCAATCTCCTCATGGGTCGCATCATCAGGAGGTACCGGCGGGCGGGCATCATCATCTTAGGGGGTATCATCCTCCTTTTGGCCATCCTGAGCATCCCCGTCAGTATGATGATAGGCGATCTAGGGCAGCTAGCCCCTGAGATGGCCTCGTTCGGCAGTAGCTTGGTGGGGTGCTTCTTCCTTGAGTGCTGTGGGGTGATGGCTTACTTTGCATGGTTGCTCGGCTTGACCTATCAGGAGTTTTGCGTCATCGGCAATATCTACATGCAGGGCGCCATCTGCCTACTAGCAGCTCTAGCGCCGCTCCTTCTCTGTATACGTACGAAGCAAGCCCCGTGGAAGTGGCTCCTCAGCGGGGGCAATGCGCTCCTACACCTCGTCATCATCTCATGCTTCTTCGGCCACTACTGGATGCCCTTGGAGAGCGCTTTCGACCTCTGTGTCCAAGACCTCAACCACATCGGCGCCCTCTTTGGTAGCTCCTATGTGATGGTCAATATCATAATCTTCGTCATACTCTTTGTGGTCGACCTCGCTCTCAACGCCCTACTCTACCTACTCCTAGCAGGCAAGTTTACCGCTACACAAGCTGGCGAAAAGAGTTCGCAGCAGGACCACAGGACAAGCTCTCAAGACAAATGCTAAGC